>CALVOY010000016.1 GCA_944350415.1 uncultured Bacilli bacterium
CGAGCAATATCGATTAAATTATTTAAGTTTAAAAATTCTTTTTTATAAGTATCTAATTGTTTTTCATGAATGATTCTTATTTTTAAATCGGTTTCTTTATTTAAATTTGCTACTACACTTTCAGGAAGTCCACCGGTAATTAGATATTCTTCATAATAATCCATGGCAATATTATGAAATGGCATAGGTTTATTGTTTCGATATGATGTCTTAATAAAATCAATTAATTCTATATTACCAACTGCTCTTAAGTATTCTTCAAAATCCATAGGGAACATATATTTGTATTGTAGTTCTTCTCCTTTAAAAGTTAATAATTTTTCTTTTAAAGAGGTTATCATAATAATGTGATATTCATTATATTCTTTTCCAAATTTTTTTATTGCTTTTACAATTTCTTCTTCCATTACATTATCTATAATGATTAAAGTATCATTTTTTAAAATACTTTCTCCTACCAAAATAGATAACTTGGCTATTATTTTATCCATAGAATTTTCTTTTTTTACGATCTTTAATAGTTCTAAATTATTATCGCTATTGATATAAGCGGTGGTTTTATACTCTCTTTCTCCAAATTCCACTGCAGTATATGTTTTCCCTATTTGCTTATTTCCATAGATCAAAAGTGGTTTTCTATTAGGATCTTTTTTCCATTTTAGTAAATCAGAATAAATTTTTCGTTCCATAAATCGTATCCTCCTTACATTATTTATATTTTTATTATAAAATTATTTTAAAAATAAGTCAATTGGGGAAGAAAAAAAGTATAAGGATTTCTTATACTTTGGAATCTTACATGTTATAAACTTCATAGATATCGTTATACTCTTTATTTGCTTATTCATCTGTTTTCATACGAACTATTTTGTATAATCTTTTTGAAATTCTAATCGTAATTTATCGGCAACTGTTACAATAAATTCTGAATTGGTTGGCTTGGCTTTGTCTATATCTACACTATGACCAAAGATTTCTTCCATTAAATCCCAGTCACCTCTGTTCCAACTCACTTCTATTGCATGGCGGATTGCTCTTTCTACACGAGAAACTGTAGTATCAAACTTGCTCGCAATATCCGGATATAATTCTTTCGTAATTCCACCAATTACTTCGGGTCTTTCGTATAAAATTGATATTCCTTCTCTAATATATTGATATCCTTTAATATGAGATGGTATTCCTAATTCATGTAATATTTTAGTGATAGAAATCTGCAGATTATTATGATAAATATCAATAGAAGCGTTAGAGTAATCTTTGCTTTCTGCACAATCTTCAATTCTTCTTTCCAAGTCTGACAGTTCAAATGGCTTCAAGATAAAATAATTTACTCCTAGTTCAGATACTTTACGAATCATATCTTGAGCATTATAAGAGGTTAATACAATAATCTTCTTGTCAATACTTTCTTTTCTTAGTTCCTCTAAGACAGATAAACCATCTTTTCTAGGCATAATTAAATCCAATATTATTACATCATATTCCGATTGATGCGTTTTGGCTATTTGGATTCCTTCTTCGCCATCATTTGCTTCTAATACAATCTCAATACTAGCGTGATTATTAAAGTACTCCTTAATCATGCTTACTAACTCGATGTTATCATCGATCATAAGTACTCTGATTTTTTTCATATTTTCTCCTTTCGTACTCCACGCAAGTATAATTATACAATAATATCCTACAAATTGATACAGCGAATCTTGACAAGATATGTAAATATTTGTCGAATTCTGTTACTTATTTGCTATATTTGAAATGGCTCCATATGTTATCACTATCAAGACTAATACAATCACAATCCAAAAAATGGGATCACTATAATGATCCATGATAAAATCATAACAGTCATTAGAAAATTCTGTTAGCTTTCCCCATATGTCATCGAAAATATTTAAAATCATTTTATCACCTCTATTAATTTTTTTAACTTTTCAATATTTAGACTAGCACTCCCAATTAAATAGCCATCTAACATTTCTATCTTTTCTAACTCCTGAATTGTTTGTTCATTTACACTACCACCGTATAGTAGAATAGGAGTGATTCCTAATATTTCTGTTACCTTCATTTGGATATATTGCAGCCTCTCTACTAAGGTTTCATAACTAGGAATTTTACCACTACCAATTGCCCATACTGGTTCATAAGCAATCATGATGATATTGGTTTTAATTCCTTCCAGACTTTCTTCTAATTGCTGTTTTAATATTTCTGTTGTACATTCTTCTTCTTCCTGTTCTTCTCCTACGCATAGAATAGGACAAATATCATAGCTCAACAATTCTTTTATTTTTTCTTGAATTTCTTGATTGGTTTCTAAGTATTTTTTTCTTTTATCAGAATGACCTACAATCGTATATTGAACAGACATATCTTTTAGCTCTTTTGCATTAAACATGTAATTGACATCTTGACTTCCTAATAAACATTTTTCATCTTTATAACTTAATAACTGTTTATCATTAGGGCATACTACTATTTTCACATGAGAGCTTTCTAATTCTTTTACCTTATTTTTATAAGTAGCTTGTACTATTTTATCTTTGTAATTACTTATTATCCACTTCATCTTTATTTCCTTTTACCTTATCTACAAATTTTCCAATGAAACCCAAACGATTTTTTTTATGATTTATTGCATACTGATAAACATCTAAGACAGATTCTGCAAAGTATTTTGCACTAAAACGTTCTGAGTTGATTCTAGCCTGATTCGATAGTTTTTTTACTAATTTTTGATCTTTATAGAGCTCTTTTATGATTTGTTCACATTCCTCTTGGTCATTAAATATTCTACCATTTAGGCCATCTATTACAGTATTTTTAAAACTTTCATCATTGATACAAATAGGTACTACACCAGATGCCATTGCTTCAATTACCGTTAAGCCCTGTGTTTCTGTATGTGAAGCTGTTAAAAAGATATCAGATAAATGATAGTAGTAGGGAACTTCTTCCCATGCAACTTTACCTGTCATAATAACATTTTGATCTATTTTATATTTCTTGATGATCTTCTTGTATTCTTCATAATCAGGACCATCTCCAACAATCAATAATTTTAAGTTGGGATATTTAGGTACTAAATTTTTCATTACATCTAGCAAGAAAATAATATTTTTTTCTTGAGCTAGTCTTCCTATAAAGATAGCTACAAAATCTTTCGAATTGAATCCTTCTTTTTCTCTTAGTTGGGCTAATTTTTTAGGATCGATATTTTCTATATAAAATCTTTCTAGTTCTATTCCAGTTGGAATAATGTGAATATTTCTATCTACTTGGTATTTTTCTTTAAATAAATCATAAGTTTTTTTCGTTGGTACGATTAATTCGCTTGCTGTTTTATCGCAATAAAACAAAGTTAGATATTCCACAATTTTTTTACTAGACTTATTAAAATATCCTTTGGTGATATAATGAATATAGTCTTCATACATCGTATGATAAGTATGTACTAAGGGAATATCGAGCTGATAAGCTAGAATTCTAGCAAATGTTCCAATCGCAAACTCTGTTTGAGAATGAATCACATCTAAATTCCAACTTTTGATCTTGTTTACAGCTTTTAAAGGGTATACTGATGTTAATCTAGAGTCATAAATTCCTGTAGGGATACCAGGAATTTTTAGAACATGTTCTTTTTCATCATACTCATAATGAAATCCTTCTAAATTGGCTGTTACTACATACACTTCATGTCCTAGTTTTTCAAGTCCTTTTTTTAGCATTACTTCACTGGTTACTAATCCACTAATGTAAGGAGTATAAGTTTCTGTAAATATTCCTATCCTCATTTTTCTTCGCCTCTTTTAGTATTTATATTAAACAAGATGCCTCCTACTATCATTGGTAAATAATATGAAATAGTTCGCCAAATTAGTAATGATGCTCTTAGTAATGACCCTGTTATAAAATTTCCAAAGAATTTAAAGTAACCGAATTCAATACCTCCACTAGCTCCTGGTATAGGAACAAAAGCACCCATAATTAGTACATATGCAGAAGAACAAATTACTTTTAATGGTGTTACCCCTGATGGAATATGATTGGCTAATGCTAGTATTACAAAGTATGGCATTAAATAAGTTAGGCCTAGATAAATCATATTATAAAGAAAAGTTCTAATGCATAACCATTTATTTTTCTTTAAATATTCTGCTCCCTCATGAAAATCATCCACTTTTTCACGCCACTTTGCTTGTTTTTCTTCTTTATTTTTTATTAATTTTAACTTGCTCAAGATGGAGATTCCTTTACGTATTATAAAATGATTAAACCTATTACTAAAACTAATGATAATCAATCCTATCATGACTAGAGTATTTACTATAAATCCAATCGTTACCAAATGCTTTAGTAGAGTAACTTCTGTAAATATTTCCAAATAATGATTGGTAATAATAGCTAGAATTCCAAAAACAACCAAAGCTGCTTGATAGATAATAAAATTTTGAATAATGATATTGGTAGCCTTGGTTAAACGAATTCCATCTTTTTTCAGCATGTATACTTGCATGGGTTGTCCACCAGATGAGAATGGGGTAATTCCGTTAAAAAACTTAGTAATTAATAGCATTTTATAAGCCTGCTTAAAAGTGTAATGATATCGATAACCGTGAATAATTTCTTGGTAGGCTCTGGCTTCAAAAATTATGGCTATAAAATAACATAATATAGCAACTACAATCCAAAGATAGTTGGCATTTTTTAAAGTTTCAACGATACTAAAAAAATCATCTTTTAGGACAAAAATCAAAACGATGAAGGTTATTAATAATAAAATAATACTGTTTTTCTTTAAATTCTTCATGATAACTCCTATTTTTTTTCTTCTATAATTTCTAATCCTGGCAATTTCTTTCCCTCCAAATATTCTAATGTCGCTCCCCCACCAGTAGAAGCATGACTCACCTTATCTTTAAACCCTAGTTCACTACTGGCAGCTACAATATCACCACCACCCAAAATCGTGTTGATATGATTTTCTGTTAGATATTTTAGAATTTCTTTGGTGGATGTTTGATATTGGTTGATTTCATAATATCCAAGTGGTCCATTCCAAACTACTGTTCCTGCTTTATTTAAAATTTCTTTGAATAAGCAGATGGTTTTTCCGCCTAAATCTAGACCGATTTCATTTGGTTCTATTTCTGCTACCAGCTTATTCCAGCTAGGTGATGAAGCATCTATGTTTTGAGATACTACTACATCTAAAGGTAAAATTATTTTATCTGGATATTGGTTCAGTAGTTCTTTACAAAATGGTATGAATTCATCTTCTACTAAAGACTTTCCCACTTCTAATTCTTGGGCTTTTAAAAAAGTGAAAGCCATAGCACCACCGATCATAATTTTATCTGCTTTTGTAACTAAATGTTGGATTACACCTAATTTATCAGATACTTTTGCTCCTCCTAATATTACGATATAAGGTCTTGTAGGAGTATCCAACTGAGACAATGCATTTAATTCTTTTTCTACTAAAAAACCGATTCCATTAGGTAAATAGGAAGCAATACCCACATTAGAAGCATGTGCTCTATGAATCGTACCAAAAGCATCATTGATAAATATATCGCCGAGAGAGGCCCAGTACTTTCCCAATTCTTCATTATTAGTACTTTCTTTTTTTTCATTGAAATCTTCAAAACGAGTATTTTCTAATAAAATTACATCTTGCCTCTGCATATTGGCGATGGCATTTTCTACTTCTTCTCCTCGTGTTTTAGGGACAAATAAAACGGGTTTTTTTAATAATTCTTCTAATCTATTAGCAACCATCACTAAACTATTTTTTTCTAGATCTTCTTTCTTTTTAATTCTTCCTAGATGTGAGAGTAAAATTACTTTGGCATTTTGATGGATTGCGTAGTTAATTGTCTCTAAACTTTCTTTGATTCTGCTGTCATCGATAATTTTTCCATTTTGAATTGGTACATTAAAGTCACAGCGAATGATTACTTTTTTATTATCTAATTCAAAATCTTTTATTGTTTTTTTCATCTTATCACCATTTTCTATTTTAATTATACTCTATTCTAAATAAAAAAAAAAGAGGAAAGGCTCCTCTAAATCTTACAGTTTTGTCATTAAATACTTGGCTACTCTTATCATTTGAGAAGTATAAGAGTTTTCATTATCATACCATGCTACGATTTGCACTAGTGTTTTTCCATCTGGTAAAGAGATTGCCTTAGTCTGTGTAGCATCCAAGATAGAGCCATGCGTATCTCCAATAATATCACTAGATACAATTTCTTCTTCTGTATATCCAAAAGATTCCGTTTCTCTAGATTTCATATATGCATTGATTTCCTCTTTGGTAACTTTCTTTTCTACTACTGCATCTAGTATCGTTAATGATCCATCTGGAACTGGTACTCTCTGAGCACTACCGATTAGTTTTCCATCCAACTCTGGAATCACTAGTCCAATAGCTTTGGCTGCTCCTGTTGAGTTAGGCACAATGTTAATGGCAGCAGCACGTGCTCTTCTTAAATTTCCTTTACGATGTGGTCCATCTAATAACATCTGATCTCCTGTATAAGCATGCACTGTTGTCATAATTCCAGATTCTATATTAGCATAGTCATGTAAGGCTTTGGCCATTGGAGCTAGACAGTTCGTAGTACAAGAAGCTGCCGATATAATATTATCCTCTGCTGTTAGAGTGTCTTCATTTACCCCAGCAACGATAGTAGGGATATCTCCAGCAGGAGCTGATATAATTACTTTCTTAGCCCCTGCTTTTATATGAGCACTGGCTTTCTCTTTTGAGGTGAAGAACCCTGTACATTCTAATACAACATCAATTCCTAATTCTTCCCATGGTAAATTATTAGGGTCTGGTTCTTTGTAAATTCTAATTTCTTCGTTATCCACAATAATAGAGTTCTCCGTATGGCTGATAGTATCTGCTAATTCGTATTTTTTTTGAGCAGAGTCATATTTTAATAAATATGCTAACATTTCAGGAGAAGTTAGATCATTAATTGCTACTACTTCCATTCCCTCTTTGTGAAACATTTGACGAAATGCCAGTCTACCGATTCTTCCGAATCCATTAATCGCTATTTTCATAATATCTATCCTTTCTAGTTTCATTATATAGTGTTCCTGCTTTCTCTTCAATATATTCCTAGTATCATTATACAAAACTTGTCACTTAACTTTCTGGATGATTCATGTATTTTCTTTTTGCACATACATTTTATAGAAAGGTGGTATAAAAATGAGAATTATTAATCGATATGGGGTATCTTCTAAACATACTCCCCAAGATACTAGAGACTCTTTACTTCTAGCAATGAATCATGATCAAATAGATGGTGTTGAACTAAACCTGAATTTCACCAAAGATAAACAAATTATTGTTTATCAAGCAGATTCTATTTATCATCATCCGAATCATAAAATCTCCCAGCTTACTCTACAAGACTTGCAGAAATATAATCTAGGAAATAGAGTTAAAAAACATTCTATTTTAACTTTAGAAAAAGCTCTAGAGCTTTTCAAAACTACTCACAAATGCTTAATATTAAACTTAGCAAATCACGATATCCATAATTCAGAATTTGCTCGTATACTCTTAAATACTATTAGAAACTATCCTACAGATAATATTTATATCAAAAGCGATTGCAAAGAAATTATTTTAACGATAAGAGATTATAATAAAAAAATTCCACTAGGAGCAGTTATTCGAAATTCAGATCCTTATTTTTGGCAATTAAATTTGGATTTTTATTCTATTTCTATTCAAGATATTTCATTAGATACATGTAGCCCATATATGCAAGAACAGTTAAAGCAAAACCACAGAATTATGATTGGGGATATTTATGATAATTCTATATTAAAAGGGGTATTTAGTGCACTTCCAGAGGAAACGATGAAGGATATTTATATTTTGACTTCGAACTTCTTGAACATTGTTCCTATATCTTCGAAGAATTGAAAAAAGGATCGTATGATCCTTTTAAATTTTAAAACAGCCACCACCAATAAATTCTCTTAAAATAGAATCTTCAGGGATTGTTTCTGACGATATTGGTAGAAATAGATTTAAAAAATTAATAAGTCGAATTGCTTCATTATAATATGGTGATGTTGGCTCTACTGAATATAGAAGAGGTTCTACAAAGGTTTTTAATACACCTAGTTCATAAATCATAGCAGTATTAAAAGTATAATCCGCTTCATCTTGATAAGGGAAAATATAATTTTCTTCTCCTTCTCTTACTTTTACCCAACTTTTCAAGGTATTTTCTACTTTATTACCTCTAGTTCTATTATCTCTAACAATCCTTCTTAGTAGTCTATTATCTGTTGTAGAAACTCGGGTATGATTATCTATATTTAATTCTGTTAAAGCAGATAGATAAATGGTTATTTTCTGTTCTTTGGGAATGTGTTCTAATACTTTAGGATTTAATGCATGAATTCCTTCTATCAATAAAATATTATTCTGATCCATCTTCATTTTTCGATTGAATTCTTTTTCTCCTAAAATAAAATTATAAGTTGGTATTATCGTTTCCTCTCCAGATAATAATTTCTGAATGGTTTCTTCAAATAAATTTAAATCTACTGCTTCTA
>CALVOY010000017.1 GCA_944350415.1 uncultured Bacilli bacterium
TGTTTTCGTATATACATAATTTCCTTCACTATCATATACTTTCTCTTTTCTGGTCGCTCTTGCTTCGATCAGTGTATTTTCCCCTACTTCAAATTCTTCTGTATAGGTTTGCCACTCTCCATTTCCAATTCGATATTCTTTCGTCTCTGCTTTTTTATCATAGTTTATTTTTACTTTTGTCTTCTCTCCTCTATGGATTGTATATCTCTCTGGCTCTATATCTACTGCTACTTTCCCATTTGGCGCTACTATTACCGTTTCTCCTAATAAATCATAGCGGATATACACATCATCTACATCCTCTAATCTTACTAATATTGGTCCTGTATATGCTTGCCATCCTGTATTCTCATATCCATCTCGGATTTCTCCTTCTTTTCCGATTCTCCATTCCCAATTCGTTGAGTTATCTGGATAGTATAGGGTTAATCTGATCCAGCCATCTAAGATCTCTTCTTCTTTCTCTTCTACTTTTACTTCGACTTGTTTTTCTACCATTACTCTAATATTTTTACTACTGGTCGCTGTACATACAATTAAATGTTTTCCTATAGTTAATGTCGATGTATCTTGATAGGCTTTCCCTTCTACGATACATTCATACGTTCCTGTATCGTTTCCAAAATCTACATAACTTGGTAACTCATATTTTTCTCCATAGTAAAACTCTATTGGTACTTTATCTAAGTTGATTACTGGAATCTCGTTATCTTCATCACCTGGATCATCTGTTGGATTTGGTGATTCTGTTGGATCTGGTGTTCCTGTTGGATCTGGTGATCCTGTTGGATCTGGTGATTCCGTTGGATTAGGAGTTTCATCACAATTGGTATCACATTTACCATCATTATCGGTATCACAGTTGATGTCGCACTTGCCATCATTATCCGTATCACAGTTGATATCACACTTGCCATCGTTATCCGTATCGCAGTTGATATCGCACTTTCCATCATTATCCGTATCACAGTTGATATCACACTTTCCATCGTTATCCGTATCGCAGTTGATATCACACTTGCCATCATTATCCGTATCGCAGTTGGTGTCGCACTTGCCATCATTATCCGTATCACAGTTGATATCACATGTATTATCTGTCTCACTAGTACTAATTTCCATACTTAAAGTAGTAGTATTTCCTACTTTATCTACTACTCGAATATAAATCGTATATTCTTTTCCTCTTTCTAGATTTCGATATGTATAGTTAATATTTCCTTTCTCATACTCTTTCCCATCTAGACTATAATAATATCCTTCGATTCCACTATGATTATCTTTCGCTTCTACTTCGATACGAATACTATTCGTTGTTTTCCCTTTTGTCCTTACTTTCTCTATGACTGGATTCTGATTATCTATATATACTACTTCTGTATTAGAATCATACCCTCTTCTTTCTTCTTGATCTACTGCTCTAAAGGTTACATAGTATATTCCTGTCTCTATTACTTTTACATTCTTCGTTTCTGTTTTCTTCCATTCACATTTCTTCGTACTTTTTTCTTCTCTAATGCAATATTCATAATAAGCTAATCCATCTTTTGCTTCTGCATCTTTTTCTACTCGAATTAATCTTTCTTTCGCCCATTCTTCACTTCCTCCTGTGATGACTGGCGCACTTGGTTTTCTCAAATTTAAGACTTCTATAATTTGGTCTGTTATAGATTCATAGATCCCTTTTCCAAAGGTTATGCTGATTCCAAAAATACATAGCAGCAACAAAAGCAAGAGTAATATAATCACTCTTTTCTTTTTTCCTTTTTCTTCTTTCTCTTTTCTTTCTTCTATCTCTTTTTCTATCTCTTTTTCTTCTATTGACATAACCCTTCACTCCTACTCTTATTATTTACTATCCTATATAAAAAATTATAGTGCAATTTGAGCTATCCGTCAACGGTTCAAATTGCACTATGAGAAAATATATGAAAGGTGATTTTATGAGACTAAAAGATTTAAGAGAAGACCATGATTTACTTCAAAAAGACATAGCAAAAGTATTAAATGTAGCAAAAAGGACATACTCTGGTTATGAAACAGAAACAAGATGGCTATCTAAAGAATCCCTTATTCAATTAGCCAAATTTTATAACACATCAACAGATTATATTCTAGAATTAACAAATATAAAAACGGCTTATCCTAAAAACAGAAAAAAGGAACATAAAACTCAAAACAAAAAAGTTACAAACTAAGTAACTTTTTTATTTCACTACAATATTAACAATTCTACCTTTAATCACAATAACCTTAACAATTTCTTTTCCTTCTATATGTTTCATAACATTAGCTTCCTGTAATGCCTTTTCACGAATTACTTCATCACTATCATTAATATGAACCAAAATAGTAGCTCTTACTTTTCCATTGACCTGAACTGCAATTTCTTTTTCTTCATCAACAAGCTTATTTTCATCATACTTTGGCCAATCTGATTCACATAACGGTTTACCTAATTGATATACCTCATTTAATTCTTCGGTAAGATGAGGTGCAATTGGATTTAATAAAGTCAAATAAGTACGATAGTCAGCCTTAGAAATAGAGCTCATTTTCTCCATCTTATTCAATAAAATCATTAATGCTGAAATGGCCGTATTAAATTTAAGAGCATCCATATCTTCGGTGACTTTCTGAATAGTCTTATGAATATCCTTTTCTATTTCACTAGAATATTCAAAAGAATCATTCAATTTTTCTCCTAAGCGAACAACTTTATCAAGATATCTCTTGCATCCATTTAATCCTTGTTCACTCCATGTAGCTTCCTTCTCATAATCACCAATAAACATTTCATAAGTACGAAGACTATCGGCACCATATGTAGAAACAATATCATCTGGATTAATAACATTACCAAGTGATTTACTCATCTTAACTCCGCCTTCACCAAGAATCATACCATGACTAGCACGAACCTTAAACGGTTCTTTATTCGGAATCAATCCAATATTATATAAGAATTGATTCCAAAATCTTGCATAAAGTAAATGACGCGTTGCATGCTCCATACCACCATTATACCAATCTACTTTACCCCAATAATCCAAAGCTTCGCGAGATACAAATTCTTTTTCATTATGTGGATCCATGTACCTTAACCAATACCAACTAGATCCCGCCCAGTTAGGCATAGTATCCGTTTCTCTTTTGGCTGGTTTTCCACAATGAGGACATGTTGTATTTACAAATTCACTGATTCTAGCAAGTGGACTTTCTCCATCATCTGTTGGTTCATATTCTGCTACATCTGGAAGAAGTACTGGTAAATCCTCTTCCGGTACTGGTACCCAACCACAATCTTCACAATAGATAAGAGGAATAGGTTCACCCCAAAATCTCTGTCTAGTGAAAATCCAGTCTTGAAGCTTATAGTTTATCTTCTTACAACCCAACTGATTCTCTTCTAAATAAGATATCATTTTACGAATCGCTTCTTCTTTACCTAAACCATCTAGTATATCGGAATGGATATGAATACCATCACCACACATAGGAGCTGGTTGAATTACATATTCAAAAGATTTACTATGAAGCTCATCCATAATTTCTTTCATAATAACATCTTTGCTTACCCATTCTACTTCAAAAGATTCATCTTCATCTAAATTCTGATTAGACTGCTTCTTACTATTTAATTGAAATAATAATGGCGTTGCTTGAATATTAAAATATTGATTTTTATTATAAGCATAATAGTGATGATTAATATTAAAACCACTTCTAACAAAAGTAATATCCGAATAACCGGTTTCTTCTTCAATTTCACGAATAGCACAAGAAATAGGATCCTCTCCTTCTTTCATGGTTCCACCTACAAATAATCTACCACCATTTTTTCCCCAATCAATCGTTAAGTATTTATCATCCTCTTCATCATATACGATAGCCACAATGGAATTCTTTTTGATTTCATTACTATGTTCACTACCAGTTTCTTCTTCTAATACCTGTATAATAGGAATTCCAAACTTTTGAGCAAAGTCATAATCTCTATGATCATGAGCAGGAACAGCCATAATGGCTCCTGTTCCATAATTCATCATGACATAATCCGATATATAAATAGGTATTTCTTTACCATTAACAGGATTAATCGCACTAAGTCCTTCTAACTTGACACCTGTTTTATCCTTTGCTAACTGTGTTCTTTCAAATTCAGTTTTCTTATTAGCCTGCTCCCTATAATCAATTACTTGGTTCATATTTTGAATCAAACCACTATATAAATCAATATAAGGATGTTCTGGTGCTACTACCATAAAGGTAACTCCAAATAAAGTATCTGGACGCGTCGTATATACTGTTAATTTTTCTGGCACTTGTTTCAATGAGAAATCCACTTCTGCTCCAGTAGATTTTCCAATCCAATTAATTTGAGCAAGTTTTGTTCGTTCTTGAAAATCAGTATCTTGAAGACCCTCAATTAAATCTTCTGCATAATCACTCATACGAAGCATCCACTGTTCTTTTTCCTTTTGAACAACTTGAGTACCACATCTCTCACAAACACCACCACTGGAGTCTTCATTGGAAAGCCCCGTTTTGCATTTTGGACACCAATTAATATTCTTTTTAGCCTTATAAGCCATACCATGCTTAAAAAATTGTAGGAACTGCCATTGTGTCCATTTATAATACTCAGGATCGGTAGTAGAAAATTCTCTAGACCAATCAAAAGAAATTCCCAACTTTTGAATTTGGGCTTTAAATGTTTTGATATTTTCAGCTACTGCCTTACTTGGATGAATGTGATTTTTAATAGCATATTGTTCAGCTGGTGCCCCAAAAGCATCCCATCCCATAGGAAACAATACATTATATCCCATCATTCTTTTCTTACGAGCAAGTACATCCAAAGCCGTATAACTTCTAACATGTCCTACATGAAGACCAGCTCCACTTGGATAAGGAAACTCTACCAAGTAATAATACTTTTCTTTACTCTTATCAATTTTAGCCTCAAATGTATGGTGCTCTTGCCAATATTTTTGCCATTTACTTTCTATTTTTTGTACATTATCCATTTTTCTTCTTTCCTTTCTGCTGTCTACTCTTTTTCTTCTTTTTATTTTCCAATTTACTCTCTTTTTCTAACTCTTGAGAGTTATCCAAAGTTTGCTTATGTTTATAATATTTTCCAAGTAACATAAAGGTTAATATAATTACTGGAACTACTGCTACAAAACCAAATAAAATTTGCCAAACAACCCCTTCTACTTTCGCAACAATCGTACTAACTAACGCAATATCAAAACTAGTAACAACCCCAACCATCCGCACAAATTTCCGATAACTAAATAAATTAACATCCAATCGGTATAAAGTAATTAAATATTGTGCCTCCGCTGGAACCTTTACTCCACGTTTCGTTTTTCGAATAAAGAAAACATAATAAATAATATATATCAAAATAAAGCTAAATAAAAACCAACTAATATATTCCATATTTCCCTCCCATAATAAAAGCGATTACTCATCATAAGGACGAATAATCGCGGTACCACCTTAATTGATAGATAAACTATCCACTCTAAATCGATAACGGAATTACCCTTCTTCACTCCAAAAGCAAGTTCATAAAAATCATATTATCTATTTCCACCAACCATAGACTCTCTATAAATAATCTTTTTATTACTACTCTTTCGTCAACATGAAATTACTATTAGTATATCATAAAACTGAAATTATGCTACAGTTTTTTAAATAACTTTTTACTATTTTCAGAATAATGAATACTTTCTCCAACATGATAATCAAAATGAATATTAGAATAATCAATCTTTTCGTTTTCCATGAGTTCTTGCTCCAGACAAATATTCAATTGATTATAATAATAAGTCATAGAATGCGGTATCACAGGATTTTCATCGATAAAGTGACTAAAACACATAAAGTTAGAGTATAGTTTCTCATAAGATTCTTTTTTCTGAGCTAAATATTGGTTAAACAGAGACTGCTTATTTTCTGAAAAAAACGAAGCATCTTTGCTATAAGAACCCCAAAGATGAAAATCAGCATCAAAGCTTTTTATCTTTTTACTGGTTCGTAATATCTCTATTCCAATGCATACCCCAGAAAGAGTTCCAGTTAAAAGCACAACAAACGAAGAAATATGAAATAGAAGAGGAACCATAACCGCTAGTCCCATTAGAAGAGAAATCTTTCCTAAAATTTGTTTTAATCCTACTACTTTTTTGTACAACGAACATTGAATATGAACCTCTTTTTTTAACTGCTCTAATTCATTAATTTCTTTATTTAAATCTTGCATCTGAATCATTTCATTCTTCAAAGCTATCAAAAATTCTTTGTACAAAAATATCATAGTTCCTCCTTTATTAAATGTAATTTATCTACTAAATAGTACCAATATATTCAAGAAGTTTTAAGAAAAGTTTAATATATTCTCTTCCTAAATTATATTTTCTTAACTTTCTAACCTCAATTCTTTTTCTTTTAATCGGTAACTCACTAAACATAATAGAAGAGATTTTTTCTTTTAACACTGTATTAATTGGTAAGTCTAATAAAATACTATCAATATCATCATTAATTAAACGAATGGCATCGATTTCAATATCTTTTCCTTTACAGTTTAATGTAAATTGTCCAATAGAAGGAACATGTTCAGCTTCTACTATGAAATCAGCATCATCTACATAACTAATGGTTTTAATCTGAGTATCATTAAAATAAGCAATGACATTATCAGCTCGTTTAGTGTTTCGGAAACGAATTTTATAATTACGATAATCATCTACTACACCACGATTTCCTTCTAGAGTTCGAATGATAATAGTATAGTTACTAGGCAAATAATTATAATCAATTTGCGTAATCAAATGATTATTTTCATCATCTTCTTTATCTTCATATAAATTAAAGGTATTACTTTCTCCCGGAAAGACTTGAATTTCTAAAGAATCTGGATTTCCTGTAAAATTAGGCTGTCGGGTATCATTTAGTGGAATAATTGCCCCTCGCTTTACAAAAACAGGATAATCTTCATCACGGAAGAAAGAAATATACTCCTTATTACCAGGGAATTTTTTACCTGTTTTAAAATCATACCAAATTCCCTCTGGTATAAAAAATTTATGAATCGTACGATTAATAAGAACATCTTTTTTAGTAAGAATAGGGGAAATTAACATATCTCCTAAATAATACTCATTTTTATAATTATGATCATCATATATCCAAGGATATTGATAATATAATGGTTTTAATAGCAGTTCCCCATCTTTATGATAATAATAGCCTTTGGCATATAAATAAGGAATCAATCTATGCCTTAAAATTAAATAATTATCAATTACTTCTAAGGTTCTAGCATTCCATCTCCAAGGTTCTTTACGATAATATCTACCACGAGGAGCATGGAATCTCAATATCGGACTAAAAGTAGCCAATTCTATGGAACGAACATATAGTTCTTCTTCCTCAATTCCACCATAATTACCTGCAACATCCGTACTAATCCAATTTACACCAATATTACTAGCTTGTTGGTTAAGCAGTGGAATTTTCTTTAACATATCCCACCCTACTAAAGTTCTTCCTGTATAAGTAATTGGATATCGATGTGTAGCAAGCAAAGCGTTACGAGCTAAAATCAAGTTTCTATTTCCAGTATTGGTATAAGGACTAGAATGTAAGGATTGATTTAACATCCACAAACCATCTAGATTCGTTTCATTCGTTTTTATATCATTCCATATAAAGTCTACTCCCATTTTCGTAAGAGGAGATATCAAGAAACGATAAATAGCTTCCAAAAGTACTGGATTTAAAGGATCAAAGGCAATAATTTTATTATCTGTAATTCGAAAATAAGAAGCAATATCTACATAATGATCTTCGTGAGAATAAATTCCTTGAGTAGGATTAAACTGTACTCCAAGTCGGATATTTTTCTCATGTAATTGCGTAATAAATTCATTAGGATTAGGAAATAAAGTTTTGTGAAAAGAAAACCCAGAAAAAAGTGTATTTCCATCTGTCAATTTAGATAAATGCCATGGATAGTCTAGTAATAATACCGCAAGAGGAATTTCTCTTTTCTCAAAATGACTCACTACTCCTAATAAATCTTCTTGTGTATATTCTAAATCACGGCACCACCAATTTCCTAGAGCATATCTAGGAACCATAGCAGGTTTGCCAGTTAATAAAAAATATTCCTTTAAAGCAACCTCGAAATCATTCCCATATACAAACAAGTAAAGATCAATACCTTTGCCATCCCTTTTAACAAGATTCCTCTTTTCATCATATAGATAATGATTACTATCATCTAAAGAAGCAAAACCATCAACAGAATAAAGACCATTGCGAAATTTGCTATCCTCATCACTGCCATCCAAACAAACAAATTCTCCTTTATAGTTTCTAACTTCTGGATGACGATAATACCAAGATCTATCTGTTCCATTTAGATCTACTTTTAGATTTGCCATAGGCATTAACTTTCCACCATCAAAATTTTTCTCTTTGGTGTAAGAAAGAGTAAAATATTTAGTTTTAATAACCAAAAAACGATTATCTTGCGTAATTTGAAAATCAGATTTTGGAAAATTTCTAAACTGAACCAACTGTGTCTCACTATCACAAAATATTCCTTCTGGATGATATTCTAGTCTCAATAGTCTCTCTGATAAAACACTAATTCGATAATTTTTACCACGAACTATCAACTCTTTATTAGTTAATAAAGAGTTGTCAGTCTTAGAAGTTTCAGTTTGTGCAATAGAATCTTCCACTTTTGGATTTATAGTACTTTCTTGCATATGATCACCCTATTATTCATTTTACTATTTAATGATAACACATTTCATTTCAAAAAAAAAGCCTATAACCAAAAGTTATAGACTGAATTGTGAAGTTTGAAATAGATTAGAAAACAATTGATAAATCGGATGATTCATAATGTTATTTTGAATAATAGCCATGTCTTCTTCTGTGATTTCAGATACATCAACACTATTAGATAAATCTACATCCACTTTCTCATTAAAATAATATTCAAGATCAAATTCTAAAGTACCTACTGTAACTTCTACACCATCAGCAACTCCAGAAAGAGTAATTTGTGTTTGATAAAGATAACGGTTATCTTTGACTTCCTCTTCTGAAGTAATTACAAATTGTA
>CALVOY010000018.1 GCA_944350415.1 uncultured Bacilli bacterium
TAAATAGAGAGCCAAAATGTTCACTATAAATTGTTGTCATACATGGTAAAGTTAAATTTTGGTCTACATAAGGAAGTGGTAATGTTAAAGATGAACACTGATTATTATTTAAATTTTGAATGAATTGAAGAGGTGCCGTAATTATACTAGATAACCCATAATCATTGTCCTCATAATCTCCAAAAAAACCACCAGCAGCAGAAGAATCAATTTCATCATTAGTAATTGAATCGTTAATATTATCTAATTTTTCATTAGTTTCTTTTTGCTCGTTTTGAATTTCTTGTTGTGCTTTTAAAGATTCACATTCAGCTGAGCCCTCTAAACAATATGTTGAACCTAAGTACATAAAGTAAGGATATCCTTCCCATATTAAGTCTTGAAAAAAGGTAATAGGATAAGAACCGTTTGCATTTGAAGAAGTAGTAACATTTGTTAAATTATAAAATAATGTAAGTTTTTTACTTCCAAGTGATGAACTCCCAATTGTCATATTAGGGCAATCAGAATCAGCAGTAAAACTTAATACATTATTACCACTAATAGAATTAGTAGTTGTTACACAAAAGGAATGTGTAACATATGCGCTACTATTAGGTAAAAAACCATCGGCATTGAAAAAAAATCTAAAAGAGTGCTCTCCATCTGCAAAAAAAGGTGCTTGTACCCAAGTTTTGATAGGAAGTTCATTAACTGTGCTACCACCAGTATTAAAAGAAACGGTATTAGAATAACTAAAAGCATAGACTTCCTCTTTTACAAATATAAATAAGGAAAATAATAAAATTGTAAATAATATTTTTTTCATCAGTTAAACCTCCTAAAAAGTCTTAAAAAAATCTTAAGAGGAAAATAAAAGAAAATAAGACATAGACAAATAAAAATAACTAAAATAGAGTCAAAATCATTACGATAATATACTTCATTCGTTAAATTGGATTCATCTAAACAAACGGGCAATGTAATATATTGACTAAATGATTGTTCACCATCAACAAAAATATAATTAGAATCAATATAATAGTCTCGATAATCAACGGTACGATTATTTTGCGGTCTTTCTTTGTAAGCACGAATTACACCCTCTCCCCTAACATAAACACATTCATAATTTTCTAAATCTGGTACATATATTTTCATAAATTTTCTCCTAAAATTTCATAAATACTTACTTGATTTTTTTTTAAAAATTCTTCTTGTTCTCTTCTTTTTTTTGTATATAACGCAATTTCTGTATTAATAGAACTGATACAATCTAAAATAGAAGGTTTTAACCATTCGCTAGCAGAATGATAATAAAATTTAATTAAATTATTTTTTACAATATTTAAGTCTCTAATATATTTTTTTAAATCGTTCATAATCTTACCTCTTTCCAAATAATAAACTTCCTAATAAATCAAACAAAATATAAATAGCAATAATTCCAGGTATCAAAGTAATTAATTGCTCCATAAATTGAATAGCTACATCAAACATAATTTTTCTCCTTTCTTTTGAAAAAAAGTTAGATTAAAATCTAACTTTACCTTTTCCAGCACCCTTGATAACTTTACGTAAAATAGTCAAACCAAGAGCAACAGGAATCATAATTATTACAAATGGCATTACATCTCCTACTACATCGAAAATAGTAGAAGCAGTTACACCAGTAGTTAATTGAGTAACAATTGCTTCCATTCCAGTAGCCGCAACAGTTTCTTCTCCCATTGCGAATCCTCCTTTCTATTTATTTAATTTTTGTAAAAACCCTATTATTGGGGTTAATACCATTCTTCGAATAGATACATATTTTTTAATAATTACAGGTTCCAAAATTTCATTTTCTACAATAAGAACTAATTCATGATTATATTGGTTCTTATCGCCTATTTCATATCTTTTATAAGTTCCTGAATTTATTTTGTAGTAATATGTATCGTTGTTTAAATTATGCCAAACGTATAATTTTTTCATTATCTAATAAATTCAGGATAATTTTCATTTTCGTTTTTCATTTTTAGTAATTCTAATTCAGCTGGTTCTAGGAACACCATTTTCTTTAGAGTATCTGTTAATTGAATTACTAAAACGCTATATGGTTTTCCTGATTTACTTATTTTGTCTTCTAATGTACATTTAATTTCCATTTCTTGACTCTCCTTTCTACGACATATAATGTCGTTAAAACAAATATAACAGACACGACATTCTATGTCAAGAAAAAAATACGACATACTGTGTCGTGGTTAAAAACAAGTTAATATGACATGATATGTCTAGGTGGTAAATATGTTTAGAGATTATAGAATTAAAAGAAATCTAACACAAGAACAACTAGCAGAAATAATAGGAATAAGTCCAAGACAAATACAAAGAATTGAAAACAATCAAAGTGAACCTAGTTTAGAAACACTAAAAAAGCTAATAAAAATATTAGCAATCAGTGACAAAGATATAGTTTTTTACATGAAAAATTAAAAAAAGACCATTTTTAGCCATTTTAGGACTAGTTTGGTCTTTTTCGATTACTTATATTATGATAACCGTTAAATCGTTTATTTAGAGTGTTTTTAGCAGTTATAACACTATCAATTATACGAAGTTATATTTTATAATTAAAATAAGGATGACTGCTATTAGATATTGCATAAATTTTTAATATGATGTATTGTATAATTACAAATTATAAAGAAAGAGGTTTATATTATCATGCTAAAAATAAAGAATTTAGTTTTGAGAATCGGTACTATATTAATAGTATCTAGTACTTCAGTTGGATGTAGTTTTGAAAAAAAGACAGATGAAGTAAAACATTTTGATATACAAATAGAACAAGAGACAAAAAATGAGATGAATATTAATTCTTCACCAGCAATTTCTAGCTAAAGTAGTACTATAACTACTTATGAAAGTGCGGAAGTGTTACCCTCACCCACTCTACCTTTTATAGCAACCGAAGAACCAGCAGAAGAAGACAACAGAGGACTAGTAGCACTTACTTTTGATGATGGTCCTAGCAAATATACGGAAGAATTAGTTGAGGTACTTGACTCTTATGGTGTTAAATCCACTTTCTTTGTTTTGGGTTGTAATTCTGAAAATTATCCTGATGCACTTGCTGCGATTTCTGATTCTGGCCATGAAATAGCTATTCATGGAGATACTCATACTTCTTTTACAAAATTAAGTATAGATCAAGTCAATCAAGAAATCACTAATACGATGGATTATATTGCGTCATTAGGAATAGAATCCTCTTGTCTAGTAAGACCACCTTATGGTAGCTTGAATGATACTCTAAAAGAGAATATCGAATATCCTTTTATTTTATGGAATATAGATACAGAGGATTGGAAAACCAAAGACAAGGAACAAATCAAACAAGAAATACTGGACTATATTGAACCGGGCTCTATTATATTAATGCATGATACTAGTGCTGTTCATGAGGTAGATATAGAAGTATTAAATGAAATATTACCAGAATTAACGGAAGAATATAAATTTGTAACTATTAGTGAGTTGTGTGATCATTATAATATAGAATTAGAAAATGGAAAAGCCTATCGAAAAATAAAAAGTGGCAGTTAAATAGTAAAATCCCGATTGAGTATGGAACTCAATTGGGGTTTATGATTCAAGTATTATCATTAGGAGTAGTTGCTATACTTTTCTAGATTGAATCTCAGCTATTTTATCTAATATTTCTTTGGCATTTTCATTATTAATCTCGGTATAACCAAGCTCTTTTAAGGCTTGTACTTTTGCTGTATTTAACTCTTGGGTTCTACTAAGAACCTCTTCTTTTTCATGTTCTATTTTTTGTACAAATCGCTTATGTGTCTCAGCTATTTTACTTCTAGAAGCACCGCCATTATTATATAATGTCATAGCTGAAAACATAATGCTTTCAAATATAAACTGTTTTTCTTCATTAAATGCATATTCCGTATGATCGATAAAGCCCATGGATTTCGCAATATAAGCTAAGATATATTTTAATTCTTTTGTAGTACCCATCGATTGTAGAAAATAATATAAGTAGCGACAACTATAATAAGCATCTTTTGTTTTGTCTTCAATCATTTTATCTTTTAATAATTGGAAAATATCCGATAACAGTTCTTGTTCTTTTTTATTTAATCCTTTGAATTCCACAGTTCCATAAAAATTACCGTTATCTTCTTTTACGCCATCATTCAAACGGTTTTCCACTTGAATAATGTATTCTCCATCTATTTTAATGTTATCTAAATCTTTCACATCTTTGATTCCTAGCAAACATAGAATCTTCATTACCTTTTCTTTTGGCCAATTTTCTAATTTTTCTTCGGCTAAATAGTTATAAAGCATTTGTCTAGAAACTCCTAGATATTTAGCTAATCTAACTTTTGAGATTCCAAGCTCTGAAAATAATTTTTTTAGATCCTGCATATCTATGACCTCCTAATATCATTCTATCACATTCACTTAAAAATACAAGTAGTAAAGTTGACATTTATTTTACAATATATACCAAAGTTTTTCATTGTTTTTACATACCGTTTTAATAATTCCTCCACCAAGGCATTTTTCTCCATCATAAAATACGCAAGCTTGCCCAGGGGTAACTGCTTTTATTCGATCATACTTCACTAAAATCTGATGATCATTTAAATACTCTAGAGTCACTGGATAATCAGGAGCACGATATCTAAATTTAGCGCTACATTGTGTTGGACGCTCTGAAGTATTAAAATTTATGGTATCGATTATACAACTATCAGAGTATAGATACTCATTATCTTCCCCTAAAGCGATGTATAGAATGTTTTTTTCTAAGTTTTTTCCAACTACAAACATTCTGCTATCGGTTCCTCCTATATCTAGTCCCCTTCTCTGCCCTATCGTATAATACATTAGTCCGATATGCTCTCCAACCACTTCATTGGTTTCAATATTAATAACTTTTCCAGGTTGATTGGGTAAGTAATTTTTTAAGAAATTTTTAAAGTTTCTTTCCCCAATAAAACAAATTCCTGTAGAGTCTTTTTTAGAAGCCGTAACTAAATCATATTCTTCAGCTATTTTTCTTACTTCTTTCTTTTCTAAATCTCCGATTGGAAATAAAACCTTTTCTAACTGTTTTTTAGATAGTTGCGACAAAAAGTAAGTTTGGTCTTTATTAGAATCTATCGCTCTTAATAATTGCCCATCTTGAATTCTTGCATAATGACCTGTAGCAATATAATCTGCTCCTAATTTTTGAGCTTCTCTAATAAAATAATCGAATTTAATATATTTATTGCACATAACATCTGGATTTGGTGTTCTACCTTCTTTTAATTCACTTAAAAAATATTCAAATACATTATCCCAATATTCTTTCACAAAATCGACTCTATGTAGAGGAATACCAATCTTATTACATACAGCTAAAGCATCATTGTAATCCTGCTCTTGAGGACAAATATTATGATCCAAATTCGGATTTCCTAAAATGTCACCATTTACAGATGTATCCCAATTTCTCATAAATAAACCAACTACTTCATAGCCCTGTTGCTTTAATAAAATAGCACTGACGCTACTATCCACTCCTCCACTCATTCCAATTACTACTCTTTTCATAAACTTCACCTGCTATATCATATTATACTTTTTTCTATATTTCTTTACAAGAAAAAGTTCATGAAAACTGGTGATAAAAAGGTTTCTAATAAGGAACAAATCAAAATACCTATAATGCTAATAATAGCTATTTGATTATATCTTTTAAAATATGGTCCTAGATTGATTTGTTCTTTTAAAAATAAGTTTCTAAATAAACGAATAGAAAAATTGATGGCATAAAAACCAATTAATAAAAAAATAATCAATAAGAACAAGGCATGTGGTAATTGATAAGCCATAGATAATAAAATTCCTTTTACTCCATAATTTGCAATTACTGCTGAAAAACTAAATCCAAAAATAAATCCTTTAAAAAATAATAGAAAAATAATAATAGGAATTCCAGCAATCGAAATACCTAATATCCAGATTATTACTAAGTAAGTAAGATTAGAAAATAGACTATTTGTAAATGCTGTTAGATAATGAATATCATTGGTTTGAATATAAGTAAAAAAAGTAGTTAATTCTGTTTTTACTAATGACTTGTCCTCCTTAGAGATAAAAAAGATAAAGAGAATACCACTTAGGATTCCAATTGAAATAATGGTAGTTAAAAATAGATATTTCTTTTTTTGATTCGTAATGCTTTTCTTTGCTTTGACTATTATTTTATTCATTTTATTCACCTAATAAATCATATTAAGTTTTTGATAAAATATGTTTAAATATTTTACTTTTTTATTGTTTTTTATTATAATGTTAATGAGGTGTTATCATGAATAAAAAAATGTTAAAAGGAATGGCTATATTTTTAACTTTAATCATGCTTGGTTCTTTTATAGCAGGTATTATGGTTTGGTTTATTTAATGGTATGTATTCATAAATAAAAAGGGTTAGTTATATAACAGAACTAATCCTTTTTGTTTTCTATTCTTGAAATCCATAATATTTTAAGGTAATTAGGGTTTTAGGGCCTATACATCCATCTATTTCATCATTGTATTTTCCTTCTTCTTTAGCACGTTTTTGAAACTCTATTGTCCATTTTTTTAAATAAGGTCCAAAATAATTTCCATCTAAGACTTGATGAGCCTTTGCTTTAGCATTTTCTCCTTTATAAAAGTATCCATAAAAATATTCAGCAAAGAAATAGCAAATTTTTCCAATATTTTCATGGTAATTTCCTAAACAAAAGTATCCTTTTGATCCAAAAAAACTTTCTTTTGGTTCTTCTTTGGGCTTATCTTTAAAAATAATACCATTAGTATCAAGTACATTTGTGAAGTCTTTATCTATATACATAATTTCTTCTGGCTTCATACAGTAACCATTACTAACCCACTTACCATTAGAGTTTTGAATGAAACCATTTCCACAACCTCTATCTGCATTTCCTACTACGATGTGTAAATGATTCGCAGTAGCACCATCTGTTCCTTCTTCACAAATAGGTTGTCCCTGTTTCACAATAGAACCTACTTTCAAATTAGATACATAGGGATCATTATCATTAAAATGAGTTAGCATAATAAAAGGTAATATTTCTCCGCTTGGGGTCATGCATTTTTCACATGCTACTAACCAAATAGTATTAGTAGTAGCATTACCTATTCCTTTTACAGCCGTTACTTTCATATCTACTGGTGCATAGTAAATATCTTTGTTGCCATCTTTTCCAGCACAGTCCATTGGATAATCTGCATAGTTAGTAGAGTGATACCAGTGTGCTTTATGTGAAGTAGATCCATTATAGTTTTGTGTTACTCTTAACACTTTCATCCCAAATGTAAAATAATTCACACTCTATATTCCCTTCTATATAATCTCACTATTATCTTTTACTTTTTCAAAGTACTTTGTAAATGGTAAGCTAACTCCTAATTCGCCAAGATTTTCATAAACGGATATTCCCTCTGTTATCACACATACTACTGCTGTTCCAATTAAAAATAATTGTGTACCTACTAAATAATCAATTACAAATCCAAAAATTAATGCTATTAGCCAAGATACTTTCTTTAAATAACCGTCTCTACTAATAGATGAATTAATTTTTTTTGTTTTAAATGCCTTTAAATATCCTGTTAGAACATCTGTAAATATAAATATTCCACATAATATAAATAATAATTTTGGCTCATTCATTGCCATAATATGTTCTATAAACTCTTCCATGTTCATTTCTCCTTTCACTAATAGGCAAAAGACTCAATCCTATAGATAGAGCCTTTTATTATTAATTTAATTAAAATATATTTTGTCCACCTAAATGATCTATGTCATAATTTATTGATATCAATTTTACTTAGTCTGAGTATGCAGAAAATCTATGATGCATATAAGAATTATTATTTTCAATATATTGAAGGTTTTCAAAGTTATTATCTATAGCATTTTGGTAAATAGTATTTAACCAATTTTCATTCTTAGAATAAATATCAACAAATTCATTATCTGTAATAAATAAGACAAGCTGACATTTGCTATTAATAAAATCTGAATAAGTTTCAATATCTTCTACTTCATCTTGTTTTCTATACATTTGTATATTAGCAAACACTGGGTAATATATTCCATATTCTATTAACTTCTGAAACTCATCATTTAAATAATGAGCTTTGTCAAAATAATTTTTTCCTGTCTGAGAATAAATCTCATCCTCAACAATATTTCAATCGTATTCATGAAAATCTATGTTTTTAAATATTTTATAAAAAATATTATCATATTCATTTTCTATTTTGAATCTAACGCCTATTATTTTTTCACCTTTTTATAATTAGTGTATTCAATCATAACTAGTAAAATAGTTTAATAAATTCTATGTGATAATAAGTATCATCGTTGTATTTTAATCCTATTAATCCTGTTAAATCATATAGATAATAGATTAAGTTGTTTCCTCTTTGTTCATAGATAATATTACTATTTTCTAGATAATATTTGGTTTCTACCCCATTTACTACTTTAGAAGTTCTTATACCATCTACATTGTACTCATAACTGATATTTAAATTCTTGGTAGTATCTGCATAACTACTTAAGCTTCTACCGTTAATCCAACTCATCTCGATACTACTTCTAATTTATAGTAGTGCATTTCTTGTAGTTTAAAGATCATCATTCTTTTTATGGTAATAATTTAATTATTTCAGAATTTCAATCATTAACACTTATGACTATTTTACATGTTACTTAATCCGAATATGCAGAAAATTTATTACGTATATAAGAATCATCTTCAATATATTTAATATTTTCAAAGTTATTATTGATAGCATTCTGATAAATAATATTTAACCATTTTTCATTCTTAACATAAATATCAACAAATTCATTATCTGTAACAAACAAAGCAAGTTGACAGCTACTATTAATAAAATCTTGATAAATTTGAATATTTTCTATTTCATCTTGTTTTCGATATACTTGTATATTAGCAAATACAGGATAATAGATTCCATATCGAATTAATTTTTGAAATTCACTATTTGTATAATAATCTTTATCAAAATAATTTTCACCTGCTGGATAGTAAATTTCATCTTCCACAATGTACCAAGCATATTCATTACAATCTATATTTTTAAATATCTTATAAAAAACATTATCATATTCATTTTTTATTTTAAATCTAATACCTTTCATTTTTTCACCCTTTCATAATTAATATATTAAATTCTAATGGTTCTAAAAACTAGAATTTCTTATGGAGTAGCCACGTTTATAGGAATACTCCACCACATACCAGGGGAAAGAGATGGTAACATTCTAATTATACGATATATAGCATAACTTACTCCAGCAGTCACTGCAGTATTTATAACAATCTCTGTTGCATTAGGATCATAGGCTTTTCCTCGACTTTTATTATCTCCATCCCATGTCCAATCATGTGCATGTGGATTAGGTAAATCCGGATGATTCTGTGGATGACTATAATCAATGTCTTTAACAGCTTTACCATCTGGACCATAAATACGAAAGTCACCATTAGGTTTTTGGACAGTAGTATTTGGAGTTCCAATAGTTGGAAGATTATTGTGTCCAGAGTTAGATTTTTTTATATTCTGACTATTAGAGATAGGATTAGCCCTTTGAACCTTTTGGCTATTGTTCAAAGTTTTTACTACTTTTGCAACTTCATTATATACTTTCTTTGCTGTCTTTTTAACCCAATTCCATGCTTTTTTAAAGAATCTACCACTAGTATCAGAATTATTGATTGGATTATTACTAACATAGGCATATAGATTATATCCAAGGATATCTTGGTTTGCTCCTATAATTGAATCCGCATTTAAAAACCTACCCCATGTAGGATTATAGTACCTACTATTTAAGTAATATAAGCTAGTTTCTGTATCATAATAGTATTCTCTATATCTAAATGGATTGATGATACCGATATTGGTTGTATCTGTAATTTCATTACCTTGATTATCTTTAATACTTAATACTTTGCCCCAACTATCGTATTCATAAGATACTACTTGATTATAACTAGAATCTAGTATTCCTATGATATCTCCTTGTAGATTCTTAATGTAATAATAAGTATTATCATTATATTTTAACCCTATTAATCCTGTTAAATCATATAGATAATAGATTAAGTTGTTCCCTCTTTGTTCATAGATAATATTACTATTTTCTAGGTAATACTTGGTTTCTACTTGATTTACTATCTTTGCTGTTCTAATACCATCTACATTGTACTCATAACTGATATTCAAGTTCTTGGTAGTATCTTCATAGGTACTTAAACTTCTACCATTGATCCAAGTCATCTCGATACTATTTCCAATCGTTAATGGGTTTCCAATGGCATCATATGTAATACTACTTCCATTAAAGTTTGTTAGTTGGTCTTCCCAATTACTATTAGAATACTGATAAGTATCTGTCTTTATTATAACATTGGTTGTCATATCTGTGGTAGTTTTTGTTAATAAATTACCAAAATTGTCATAATTATACTCTATTTTTTGATTGGTATTGTAATCTTCCTCTTTTATTAGTTCATTATAATTATCATAATAGTATTGTTTTTGAAGTTCACCATTATAGTAAAGATGAGTAATATTATTTAATTTATCATATTGGTAAGAATATCTATTATTTCCATTCTGAATACTATTTACTAAAGTTGATGTTCTTTTTCCAAGTGAAATATAATCATAATTTGTAGTATAATTATCATTGATATTTTTACTGATTAATCTACCCAATTCATCGTATTGATAATTTACTTCTTGGTTATCTACTACTGTTTTTGTTAAATTATCATCTTTGTCATATGTATTTACTAAATTATGAGTAGTAGTATCCAGTTTATATTGTTTACTTGTTACATTATCATTTTTGTCATATGTATAATGGATTTTAAAATTATCATTAACATATTCTTTTATTCTTTTAATAGTATCATAATTATATTTTATAATAGAATCATACCATTTTTCTAATTCTGTTGATGGAGCATCAAAAGCAGAAATGATGTTGTTTGTTAAAATTTCAGCTAAATTTCCATTACTGTCATATAAATATTGATAATCTTTATCCATTTTATGAATTGTTTGAACTCGGTCAAACTGATCATAATCAAAAGAGATTTCATGATTATTTCCATAGATTGATTTTAATAGATTACCATTGTTTTCTTCATACTCATTGGTTATTAGTGTAATATTGTCTCCAATCATTACTTTCTTTGCATTCAAGAAGTCATCATAAGTAAAATTATATTCTTTGGTTCCTTGGGAAATTTTACTTAATAGATTTTGTGTATTATATGTATAATTTATAGTTTTATTTCCTTGAGTAATGGATGTAATTTGATTTTTACTATTATATGTATAATTAGTGGCTTGATTATTAGCATTTGTCATAGAAGTTACTAATCCAGTTGTAGAGTTAGTTGTATAGGAAGTTGTATTTAATAGACTATCTGTAACACTAGTAACAAATCTACCATCTTCACTGTAAGTAGCACTATTTTCTATAAACTGTTCTCCTATTACTTCAAAATAAAATTCAAAAGTAGGATCATCATCTATTAGAGAAACTGCTGCTAATGAAGAAGTATCTGCCTTTATATACTTATCTTCTGTTGCTAATTTAATATGATAACTACCATTTTTATTTTCTTCTAAGATAAATAAATTATTGCTGTTACTAGTACTTAGAAACAATATATCATCTAAATATTCTAATGAATATGTAGGAATAACAGAATAAATAAATTTAAATTTATCTCCAACCTTTTCTAAATCCCATAAGGTATTACTACAGGAATCACTTTCCAAAAATACACTACTATATTCAGCCTTAAAGTATTTTTCAGTACCTTTACTTCTAATTCTATATGTACCTTCTGTCAAACTAGAACTCGTTGTTGAATTGGAATCAACCATTGGATAAAGATTTGTTGGACTAGAATTTGCTTTCTTACTAATTCTAGTCAAAATAGGATTACCAAAGGAATCATATTTAACTTGATTAGAAATTCCCATAGAGGATATAGCATTAAGAACACGATCAGTTGCTGTATTATCATATTCAAATTTGAAATGTTTTCCCCTAGGCGTTGTTGCAGAAATCAATTGGTTATTTTTATCATATGAAAATGTATTATTGTAATCTGCAATATTAGTAGTACGGACTAAATTACCATAAGTATCGTATTCATAATATGTAGTGTCCAAATCTTTATAGAAATATATATTAGTAATAGACATCTGATTAAATTCATTATTATGTTCAAAGCTTATAGTAATAGATTTATAATTATATGGAGCTATACTTTTATAATTTATAAATTGCCATCTTTTATTAGGTACAAATGGATTGCTAACTACCCAATATTGTTCCATGTTTTCATCCACTGGTTCATATGATATATTAACACAGTTTACTATAATTCCATTATTTGCTACTATTCCCTCATTTTTAATCCAGAACGATATATCATAGCAATCACCAGCTATACCATTAATCGGTATTTTCTTACTTACTTTTGTAGAATTACTCAAATCAATTTTTAATGCTGTACTTTTATTGTTATTAAATGCAAATAGCTGATAAGTATCCGTTTTAGAAGAATCAATTGGAGTAAATGACCAATCACTTAGTCCTTCTGAGAAATCAGAGTTTTCTACCATATTATAATTATTTGCTACTTGACCATCTTCTAATTGGATGTCATCGATGTAACAAGTCCCAGGTCCTAAAAGTTGGACATAAAGGACAACATCTTCAGGTTCATCAGCATTAATGCAGAAAGTAATATCATGCCTTTCAAATTTGGATGATTCATTAAATTCCTCAACAAATTCATATTCTTTTCCATCTTGTTTATCTGTATAACTAACTATAATTTTTCCTTTTTGTTCATTTTTAAAATAACCACTGAATGTATAATATTTACCAGTTAAGATATTCATATTACTTACTAATGTTACAGCACTATAATTATTAGTTGTGGCTACTTTTAAACTTCTAGTTCCGGAATTTGCACAGTCAGTTGAATAGCTAGTTTCTACCCCGCCGATGTTAGAAATATTATAATCATTTGTATCTGCTTCAAAACTTGTATTTTTTAGATAATTTTTTACATATTTAACTATAGAATTAGAATATAATGTCTTATTTTTTTCATAATAGCGATCACTATTGTTTTCTCCAATAGAGTCATAAGTAGAATATGCGTTGTTAATATCCTCTTCCGTATCCATTGTATTACTTGATATTTTATTTCCACTAGAATTAAATAATATTGTATTGGTTCTATTTTTGTTATCTGTAATACTAGTTTCATTAAATCCGTATTTGAAAATTAAAGATTGTCCTAGTGTATCATTCAATCCATACTGTATTACTTTTTTGATACGATAAGGAATCTCATCATAATATTCATAAGCTATTTTAGTACCGTTCACATCTATAATAGATGAAATAATATCTTTTTCATTATAATTAAGAGAAGTTGTACCATTATTCGTAGTAATAACATTAATTTTATTGTTACTAAATCCAATCGTAGTTTCTGAAGATGGACTACTTACCTTAATTACATTAGCTGTATTATAATCTATATTAATTTCATGATTGCTAGAATCGATTACTTTTACAAGTTGATTGCTTTGATTATAATTTATTTGAATTTTATTATTAGAAATGTCTTCTAATTCTTGTAAATAATATAATTCGTCTGTTGTATTATTTTTAGAGAAAGTCATTTTATTATCATATTTATCTTTAATAATAAATTTGTTATCTACTTGTTCTAATTTAAGTAATAAACCGTCTTCATCAGCACAATATTCCCTTGTTTCATAATAATCATCTTCGTTATAATTTTCATCCAGAATTTCTTCCACTGTTGGGGGAGTTACACCTGGTTTTAAAACACGGAATGTTTGGTCTTTGAAACAATGAACAGTGCCATCTCCATCAATATACTCATAGATTTGTGTATTATCTATAGTAATTTCTTTTAAAGTTTGACTCAAACTAAATCTAAAACCATTATTTTTTAATATTACATCATTCGTGTTATAAATGAGATTTAAAATTGCAGGCAATTGACTACCTATGGTTTTCCCTAAATTAAATACCCCAACTAAATTTCCATTATATGTATTTACGGATATTGTTCCATCTGTCAATTGCTGGGATTGATAATCATAATAAGATTCTAAACCGCTTTGGTTCCTATATGAAATACTTAGAACAGGTTCCGGATTTGCATTTTGTATTGTATGATTTTTTGAATAAAATGCAGGATAAGCATCATCAATATATTCTTCTTTGGCTGATTTAATAAGGATTCCATAGTTAGGGGTATCTTTATACCAATGTTTAACCAAATCGGTTACATCCCCATAAAGGGTGCTACTATATTGAGGTATAATTTGGCCATTTTCTAACCAACTTCTATTTACAAATTGTACGGCATCTATTCTTGTATCATAATTATTATTCATATTTTCCCAGTTGGCAGTCTCTTCTGTCCATGGCGCAGTAACTCTATGAATAGCTATTGTTTTTCCAAACTGTTGTGTTCCAGTTATGTTGTCCATAAGATAACCGCACAATGTTAAAGTGGCGTTAATAACCTCACTACCTGTTCCAATTGTTGGGAGATTAAATTTAATTAAAGTTCTATTGATTACATTTTCACGGTTAACTCTTTCTACACCAGCTTTTAATATGGGTTGATTATATCTAACTGTATTCGTATCATTTGGATAAATATAAGTATCCATAATACCACTAGCAGTTTTGTCATCGGATATAGTTGGATCAACATAAACAGGATATAGTCTTTCTTCAGAGTCCAACCACTCTGAATCTAGCGTTAGTTCTATTTCATATAAATTGTCGCTGTTAGTGATTTGATATGATATATTCTCATTAATAACACCATTTGAATCCTCCATATAAGGCTTTTCAATTGTGAATACATTTTCATCTTGGTCCTTGGCAATAATAGTATTATCCTTTAATTCCAAAGATAAATTAGTATCAACAATAAATTTTATTGTTTTGGTTTGATTATTATTTAAAATTATCGTTTCTTTAACTTTAGTTGGTAGTGTTTGATATTTAATATCTATTCCATTTAATGCATTATGATATGAGACTTCTTCTACATATTGAGATGTTTTTTGATGTTTCTTTAGCTTAGTTGCATTTCCTTGTTTTAACTTAATATCTAAATAGTTATTTTCTCTTTCCATTCTCATTAAGGAATCTTTACCCTGTTCTTTAAAAAATACTTTATAATCATTGTTTTTATTAACATAGCAATCATCTTTTTTTATTAAAGTATTATCAATATCTTCATATTTACCATTTTTTAAATAATGAATATTACTACTATATACCTTTGCGGTAATAGTTCCATCTTCTTGAAGAAAATGTTTTTCATTAGCTTTTCTTTTTTCAATTAATTCTATTTCCTTCACTGTTTCACTCTCCTTTTTTATGTTTTTATGAGTAAGCTTAAGCTGTGCGTTTCCAAATGTAAACGGCTAAGTATGGTGGCATATTATTGTGAGCTTGACTTCCTCCTACGCCTACTGTATTTCCACTATATGTATGTTGATGCCATCCTGCATCATTTGTGATTTGTAATCCATAATGAGTAGCACTACTTGTAATTGGTCTTGCAGCATCGTTGCTATAGCTATATGAACTAGTTTGACGTAGTTCTAATGTATTACCAGTATGAGAATGATTACCATTGCCATCTGTAGTCCCACTGAATGAATGATAATGCCATGGTATTTCTGCTTCCGTCAATGTATGAGCTGCCTCTCCTCCTGTTGCACCGCCTATATAACTATTTCCAGCTCCTAATAAAAATCTGTCTGGTAATTGCTCCCAAGTTCCACCAAATAATGTTGCTGGATTGGTAGCATTAATATTCATATAAATAGAACCTACTGGATAAACTAAATTTCTAATAATTTCCTGAGAAAGCATTCCTTGTTGTGCTGTAACACTTTTTACAGTTAAGTTTCCTTCACTATCTAAATTAAAATTATTATTTTTTGATGTGATACATCCCACATTTAAATTATCTACTTCTAAATCAATGTCATTTTCTTCTTTTGTAAAAGAATTAATTATATAATCATAATTATTCATATTGTTTTCCCTTCTTTCTAAATATTTATTTTATACTTCTGAATATCGCAGTGATTCAATCTCTATTCTTATGAACCCTTTGCTTGTACTTTGAATACTATGTCATTCTCATTCCTCCCCTTTTCCTATTGTTTTGTAAGGATCATCCTTACATCTTGAGAATAACAAAACTAAATTCTAAAAAACACACTCAGTTTGACGAGTCTTATCGCCAATTTGGCGAATTTTATCATCAAAAAAAGAATGATAAAAAATCATTCTAAAAATATGTTGTATCTTTATAGGTAACTTTATGGTTTGCTAAAATTTCCTGAGTAAGTAAAGGAATCTGTATATCTTTTTCTTGTAATTCCTGATTGATATATTTTATGGTCAGATTTGGTTTTTCTACTAAATTATAACTTTCTTTTGTGTCTATTGCTACATATATTTTGATTTCACTTAAAATGTCATTGATAGGAATGGCAACTTTGTTATGATGATGTTGATATAATGAAATATTCCCTAGTTTATAAATACCATCACTTTGTATGTGCAAAGAATATTCATAGGCGTATGCAGATTCTAGATTCACAGAATCATTTGAAAGTTTTTCAATCGAATGAATATTAATAAACTCTTTTTCATTAGAATGGATGATTAACCCATTGATATAATAATTATGATCTTGACTTTGAATAAAATAAACATAGCAGTTTTCATAATGATTATTTAAAAATAATAATAGTGCTTCACTGACATCTTTAAAATATTGTGTTTCACTGCTATGATCCAGAAACAATCTTTTTAATGCGGGTGTTTCAATTTGTTCACTATCCAATAATTCAGTCGTGGTAATTTTTAAAATCCTACTTAAATCATTTAATATCGAAATGTCTGGTGTTCTATTTCCTCTTTCCCATTTAGATACTGTTTTATCTGTTACATTTAATTTTTCTCCTAATTGTGCTTGTGTTAGATTTTGTTTTTTTCTAAGTTTGGCAATCATTTGCCCCATTTTTACTGAATCCATCATATTTCTCCTACAAAAAAATATGTGATTATTTATCACATATTGGATATATAATATTCGATAAAAATGATTTTGGGGCTTTTTTACTCTGGATTGTCGTTTTTTGTCGCTAATTTGCTATAATAGTAAACATATTGTATATTTTGTGACGGAAAATCAAAAAAGAACTACTTTTCACAAGATAGTTCTAATTTTATTGTATAATCTTTTTGACCATATGGTTCTTTTGGATAAATAGCGATTTTGGTTTGATCGAAATCACATTGATCCTTTTCTAATTGATTTTTGACATCTTCTTCTATAGGAACCAATACCTCTAAATTCGTAATATCAATTCGAAGACCATTCTCTTTAAAGTTTACTAATGCTTCTTTTTGTTCATCCGTTAAATTAGGATAATAGTAGTTCTCATAAAAATCAATTCCTACTTTTTCCAATTTATCTTCTAGTGTTTCTACACTCATCTCTTTTTCTTTATTAAAAACAAAGAAAAACAAAACGATAATTAGGATAATTGCTAGAAGAATTACTCCTCCTATGATGAATAAATTTTTTTTATTTTTTAAAATTTTATCTTTCATATTACTTTTCCTTTCTAATCATTTAGAAAAAATGGTTTTAAAGTGATTTTGGTTTCTTTAGAAGTATCCGTTTTGACAATTTTGTATAAACCTAAATTATATTCTGTAACAGTTTTTAATTCGTTTTCAGTTGTTTTGACATCTAAATACCAGATAGGTTCTTCTTTATTACTAATTCGTTGCATATTGATAATTCCAATAGCAGCTTCTACGATAATCACAATAAATAAAATAGCTGTAATGATATTAAAAACAATTTTGCCGGTTCTTTTTTTCTTTTTTTTAGGCTTTTCAACATTGTTAGTATTCGTTGCTTCTGGTGCCATATTTGTGTTATTATTTTCCATATTTATCTAACTCCTTCTTATTATATATAATATATTATCATAGGTTTAGAGAAATGTAAATATTGTTAGAACTTTTTAGAAATGGACCTAAAGAGATATTTTGTTTGAATATATAAGTTATGAAATAAATACTTACAAAAATTTTTAATCTATAGTAAATTCCACTGCTATTCTTTTTTTATCTATTTCTTTTACCAGTCTGTAAGTTCCATTTTTTAATTCTCCATACAACGATTCCCAATTCACTTCCTTCTCCAATTCATCCTGAACTCCAACTTGATAATTTACCAAATCCCACCACACATCTTTTGATAAAAGTTTCATTGTTTTCCATTTTCCCAAAACTTTCTTTTCTAGAACATATTCTTCGCCAAATGTATATATTTGATCAGAGTTATTTGTAATTATAATTGTTGCACTGGTTTTGGTTAATGTTCCTTCTTTGATGGAAATAAAAATACCATCAATATTAGAAACAGCTGGTGCTGTATCTTTATTTACTGCATAAATAATTAACACAAATACTGCAACTATGGCTATTATAGATAAACATATTTTTTTCATCTTACTTAACCTCCTAGAATCCTTTCAGATTTTACTACAACTTAACTGTTAGATAGCCATTTCTTGAATGGCTAATAAAATTAAATGGGAAGAAGTTTCAATAAAAGCCATTACATTTTCTAAGGTGAAAGTATAGGCTTTATTCTTTTTACTATTGGCAATGATTACTCCTGTATGATCTAGTAGTTTGGATAGCTGATTGACAGGAATTTCATCCATTTCTATATTGGGAATTTTTGCTTCATTATAAAATAAAGATAAATCTAAATGATACTCATCAATTAATAAAACATTTAAATTGGTATAGTCGTTATAGATCATTTTTTGATAGACTTTGGGATCTCTTGGAATAGTCTCTCCGTTTAATAAATGGATTGTATCTTTTTCTACAATTTCACTGATAAAATATTGATCCCACAATAAATCTGTGTATAGATGCATAAAATATCCTAAAAGAAAAGGATGATTTAACTTTCTTTTATATTTTTTTAAAAAACGATCAATGTCTATGGTTTTGCCATTGGTTAAAAAATGACTCCTCGTTTTAGTTTCCCCAACATGTTTACTAATATCGGGTGCAATAGAACCTAATAAGAGCATGTTTTCGTCTGCTATTTTTAAAGTTTGATTGATCTTTTTCGCAATACACATATGAATAATAGAACTAGCCATTTGGAACCTTCTTTCTATAGTTATTATATTTAATATAGCACGATAAGTAAAAGAATACAAATTAAAATTCTATTTATCTCTGCTATTATTTTTAATATTTTGATCTGTTATATTATAAAAGAAAAAAAGAGTGAGTTTAGTCACCCTTTTTTTCTCCCTCTTCCAACATAGTGGTAATAAAAATTCCATATCCTTTTTCTGGATCATTTACAACAACATGGGTAACAGCACCTACTATTTTATCATCTTGAATAATGGGACTACCACTCATACCAGCTACTACTCCACCTGTTTTTTCTAATAACTCTGGGTCCGTAATTCTAAATAAGATGTTTTTAGTAGTATTGGTTTGATTAATATTGATGATTTCAATATCATAGTTTTTGACAGTATTATCAGAAATAACCGTTCTAATTTGCGCACTTCCTAGTTTTGCATCGTCTGGTCCCGCGACCTCGATCATGTTACTATTAGGAAAAGTGTCACTATAAGTACCAAAAATTCCGCTTTCTTCATTAGCTCGAATTGTTCCATAAACTTCATCGCTATAAAATCTTGCTTCTTTGGAACCTGGTGTTCCATTTTCACTTGGTTGAATGCCAACGACATCCGATTTAAAAATCACACCATCTTTAATTTCTACTTTTTGAAGGGTAGATTTTTCAGCAATTTCATGTCCTAAAGCTCCAAATATCTTCGTATTCGGATCAATATAAGTTAATGTGCCAATTCCGTTAATTTGGTCTTTTACATATAATCCTGTCTTATAAACCCCATTACTATCTTTTATTAATTCTAGTGTTGTCGTCATCTCTTTCCCATTTCTTTGAAAAGTAATGTCAATGGAACCGTTTTCTTTTACTTGATTAATAATAGAAACCATTTCATCAATAGAAGATACTTGTTCTTCATTTATCTTAGTGATTAAATCACCTATTTGTAATCCTGCATCTTCGCCAACATATTTATCTTCTACTTTGTAAAATCCTACTACCATTACATTTTTTGAATTGACTTTAATTCCTATATTTTCCCCACCAAGTATAATTTTATCAGAATATGCAAATACTATAGATGGAAATAAAGCCAAAAGAAAGAGAGAAAAAGTTAGTAGTTTCTTTTTAAAATTCATAAAATCCACTCCTTTTAAAAATCGACTACATTAGTATTATGGATCAGTTTAGAAAATATATATCATGCAAATTATTCCAAATGAAAAGAATTTAATCTTCTACATTAAATTCTTCCAATGTTCCATCTTTGTTTACGATTTTATTGACTTGTTCTTCGGCATTTTTTAATTTTTCGTCACACTTTTTAGCGAGTAGTGTTGCTTCATTAAAATTTTTGATAGCATCATCTAAAGGGATATTGCCACTTTCTAAATTTTTGACAATCATCTCTAATTTTTCTAAATTTTCTTCAAAAGTAAGTTCCTTTTCTTTGTTTGCCATAATTCCTCCTATTTTTTTATGATCTCTTCTACATTAGCAGTGAAACTGCCATCTACTAAATCGATGGTAACGAGATCCTCTTTTTTAATTTTTTGAATACTTGTAATGATATCATCCTGTTTTTTGGTAATACTATATCCCCTTTTTAAAGTTAAAATGGGATTTAATACTTCCAATTTATTTAAAATATATAAGTATTGATTTTTACTTTTTTCTAGATAACGCTCCATCCAGTTTTTGCTTTTATCGATTTTCTCTTCTAATTTGTTTCTTTCATTGATTAAAATAGAATTCATTACCAAATATAATTTTTCATATAGAGTATCAAATTTTTGCTCCTTAATTTGGTAAATGGAAAGAGGATTTTTCAATATATAACTATTTTTTAATGTTTCTAATCGCTCGCGATTATTTTGAATGTAATGCATCATCGCTTTTTCTAAGCGTAAATTGACTTGATGTATGTATGTATAGAAATCTTTTTGATTAGGAACAGCCATTTCGGCAGCTCCGGTTGGTGTAGGTGCTCTCAAATCCGCTACGAAATCGGCAATCGTATAATCAATTTCATGACCGACAGCAGAGATAATAGGAATATCACATTCGTATATGGCTCTTGCTACTTGTTCATCATTAAAACACCATAAATCCTCAATGCTTCCGCCTCCACGACCAACAATCAATAAATCGAGAGGATATTTTTGCGCATTTTGAATTTGCTTCACGATCTCAGGAGCAGCACTAGCGCCTTGCACTAAACTAGGAAACAAAATAGTTTTGGTAATCGGCCATCTTCTTTTGATAGTAGATAAAATGTCTTTAATAGCAGCTCCTGTTGGAGCAGTAATAATCCCAATGGTTTCTGGAAATTTAGGAATTTTTTTCTTTTTGGATGGATCAAATAATCCTTCGCTGGCTAATTTCTTTTTTAATTTCTCATACTCCAGATAAAGATTGCCAACGCCATCTTGTACCATTTCCTCTACATAAATTTGATAACCACCAGTTGCTTCATAAATACTAATACGACCAGCAACCATAATCTTCATACCATCTTCTGGTAAAAAAGAAAGCTTGCTTGCCTGGCTATAAAACATTACGGCATTAATTCTAGAACTTTCATCCTTAATCGTAAAATAATAATGTCCTCTAGTATGCGCTTTAAAGTTAAAAATTTCTCCTTTTAAAAACACATGATTTAAATTCACATCTTGGTCGAATTTAAATTTTAAATATCGTGATAATTGACTAACGGTTATATATTTATCTTCCATTCTATCATCCTATTCATGTTCATGATATATTTCATCTAATACAGCATTAATCATTTTTGTTACTTTTTCATCGCTATATTTTTTAGATAACTCTACCGCTTCATTGATTGCTACTATAGGAGGAGTTTCTGTATATCTTAACTCATAAATTCCTAATGCTAAAATAGCTTGGTCCACCCTGTTTAGACGATCCATAGGCCAACTTTTCAAATAGCGATTGGCAAGTTCATAAATTTCTTCTTTCTTTTCTAAAATAGTATGAATAGAAGTAGTAACAAAATCATTTTCAATTTCTAATTGTTCTTTTATCAAAGCATTTATATCAAAATCAATTCCAGATTCTTCTAAAATAAAGACTTGATACAATACTTTCATAATGATTTCTCTTAATTCGCTTCTGTTTTTCATAATACATCACCTGTTATTTAGTTTAGCATAAAGCATGCTAAAAGTCACTTTTTTTAGTAAGAATTAACGAACTCTTTATGATTTGGTTTTGGATTGTTGTAATTCGTTTTTGAATTCATAAAGAATGTTTAAGGCTTCCATTGGTGTGGTTTCCAAAGGATTGATAGATTCTAGTTTTTCTCTAATACGATCTTTCGCTTCTGTTTCTGGTTCTGTATCCAAAAATAAAGTAGTTTGCGTAAAGGTTTGTTTTTTGGTATTTTTATGTTCATAAACATTTAAAATTTCACTAGCTCTATCGATTAATTCTTTTGGTAGTTGGGCAAGGCTCGCTACATGAATCCCATAACTTTTATCTACTGCTCCATTTTTAATTTTGTGTAAAAAAGTAATTTTACCCTCTTCTTCTATTGCACTCACATGTACATTTTTTAGATGTGGAAGAGTATTGGCTAGAGAAGTTAGCTCATGATAGTGCGTTGAAAATAAAGTTTTGGATTTGATTTTATCGTGAATATATTCTAAGATGGCTTGTGCCAAACTCATACCATCATATGTTGCAGTACCCCTACCCAATTCATCAAATAAAATTAAACTATTTTCACTAGCATTTTGAATTGCAGTATTTGCTTCTTTCATTTCTACCATGAAAGTACTTTCCCCACTAACCAAATCGTCACTTGCTCCAATTCTAGTAAAAATTTGATCAAAAATAGGAATTGTACAGCTTTTGCATGGAACAAAACATCCGATTTGAGCCATGATCACTGTAATGGCTAGTTGTCTCATATAAGTACTTTTACCTGCCATATTGGGACCTGTAATTAATAAGATGTTGGTATCTTTTCCCATGATAATATCATTGGCAACATATTCCTTTTTATTGACTTTTTCTACTACTGGATGTCTGCCTTCTTTGATTTGAATGATATGGTCATCCGTTAGGATTGGTCTAATATAATTATTTTCTTCTGATACCAGTGCAAAAGAAAGCAACATATCCACCTCTGCTATGACTTTCGAAATAGCTTGAATTCTTCCAACGTAGGATTTGGCTATTTCTCTAATCCCCATAAACAACTGATATTCTAAATGAATAATCTTTTCTTCGGCTCCTAAAATGATATCTTCTTTCTCTTTTAATAAAGGGGTAATATAGCGTTCCGCATTGGCTAAAGTTTGTTTTCTAACCCAACCATATTCTTCTTTGATCTCTTTTATGTTTCCTTTGCTTACTTCGATATAATAACCAAATACTTTGTTAAAGCCTACTTTTAAATTCTTAATTCCCGTTCTTTCTTTTTCTTCATTTTCTAATTTTAAAATGAAATCTTTACTATTCTTACGAATTTCTTTTAATTCATCTAATTCGGCATGATATCCAGCTTTAATAAGCCCTCCTTCGTGTAAGCTTACCGGACTATCTGGATGAATCGCTTTTTCTAGTAAATCTACTAAATCATCTAAAGTTTCGATTTGTTTATCATAATGAAGTTCTTCTAAAATTTGTTTAATGTTAGGCAAAGCTTTTAACGAGTTTTTTAACTGAAGCATATCTCTTGCATTACTATTTCCATAGCTAATTCTACTAGAAAGGCGTTCTAAATCATAAACCTCATCCAATGCTTCTCTTAATTCTTCTTTTAAAATAAATTCTGTTAATAGCTTTTCAATCATTCCATATCTACGATTTAATTCATGGGTATCGGTTAAAGGATTCTCAATATTTGTTTTTAATAAGCGTCCGCCCATTGCGGTTTTGGTCTTATCTAGTAGCCAAAGAAGAGAATAAGTACGATCACGATTGCGTAGTGTTTCTACTAACTCTAAGTTTTTCTTAGTATGAATATCAAACAACAAATGTTTATGATGATCGATTAGCTCTACTTTTTGTAGGTGTGATAGATTTCCTTTTTTGGTTTCTACTAAATAGGAAAGCAAATGCGCTACCGTTGTTTTGATACGAATATCTTTTACATCTTCTGTTAAATATTGATAATCATCCGCTTCGTAAATATCATCACGAATCGTTACCAAAACATGATAACTTTCTCTTAAAAGATTAATGATATTACGATCTATTTTATCATTCACAATGACTTCTTTTAAGTTGTGAGAAAGGATTTCCTTTAACAGTAGTTCCTGTTGATGATCTAAAACAACAGCGTAGGAATAACCAGTAGAAACATCAATCAAGCTTACTCCATAGCAGTATTCAAAGTCATAGATATTACCAATGTAATTGTAATCTTTAGAGTTTAGGCTATCATCTAGTATCGTTCCTCGGGTCACTACCTGAATAACATCTCTTTCTACCATGCCTTTGGTTTCTTTTGGATCCGTTAATTGTTCACAGATAGCCACTTTGTATCCCTTTTCAATTAGCTTGTCCAAATAATTTTTATATGCATGATAAGGAATACCACACATAGGGACTCTTTCCTCTAGACCGCAATTTTTTCCCGTTAAAGTTAATTCTAGTTCTCTACTGGCAGTAATGGCATCTTCGAAAAACATTTCATAAAAATCACCCAAACGAAAAAAAACGATGGTATCTTCGTACTTTTCTTTAATCTCTAGGTATTGCGCCATCATGGGTGAGATTTTATTTCTATCTACTTCACTACGTTTCATTTACTTCACCTACTCATTTTTGTTTTTAAAAGAAATAATTTTTGCTTTTTTCGGATAATTCACAGGGCGTTGTGATAAATTATAGTTGTTAAAGAGATATTCAATTGTTTGGTCAATTTCTTCTTCTTTTTCGTAATATTTTGTTTCATAACTTTTGGTTAATTGATCAACAAAGGTAACAAACCTCTTGGAAAGAGAGTTTTCACCCAAGGAATAACTATCATATAAAGTCTCGCTCTCAGTATCTAAAATTTGGGAAGAAAAATTACCCTCTTGATCGATAAAACCACATAGCGAAGTATGAATGATTTCTTCAGAATCTCCTTCTACATTAGAGGCAATATACTTACAAAAATAAGCAAAATGATGATAAGGATTCTCCTCTAGATTAAAACTGATTTCGTCCAAATAATTGGTCAACATCCTAGCCTCATCTACAGAATAAATAGCATATTCAGGATTTTCCTTTACAGCTTCAAAAATCCAAAAATTAGAATGCTCTGCTACCTTTCGAATGGCAATAGGAACAGAATCAAAAGGATTTGTCTTTAATATCCATTTATAGTTTCCATCGGCTTTTTTCTTAATATGATAATATTGTAACACTTTGGCATCAGGAATTCGAAAGCCAAAACAAATGTCTTGATACTTTGCTGTATGAAACATCTCTTCTAATTCCATTTCCTGAATTGGTATGATTTCTTTTCCTTGAAAGTCGATAAATCCTGTCAAATGTTTCTCTTTTTTGGTAGCTGTAACCAAATAGCCATCTCCAATTTTATTCTTATCATCTTTCAAATAAACCGTTAATTTCCCAAAATTTTGACTTTCTATATTCATCCACAAATCTTTTTCTAATCGTTTCAACTATAACGCCCCCAAACCATATTTATTATATCGTAAAAACAAGAAAAAAGATATGCAAATATTGGTTAAATGTCATCTTTTTATAATTTCGATAAACTGGTAATTGCCTCTTCAAAGGTAGAAACTCCAATAATTTTAATATCATAGTTATATTTTTTTTGAAGTGCTATACACTCTTCATAATTTTCTCCATTTGGAACCAAAAAGACATCTGCGTTCTCATCCACGGCACCTTTTAATTTATATTTCACACCGCCAATACTACCTACATTCCCATTTGCATCGATCGTACCGGTTCCAGCTATATAAAGTCCTTTACTAATGTCTTCTTCCATTAGCTGATCATAGATCGCAAGAGTAATCATCAGACCACCACTAGGTCCAGATTCACTATTAGTAAAGGAGAAGGTAATTTTAGGATCGGTTTCATAGTCATAAATAGTAGTAATGGCAATTCCTAGCATTTTTCTTCCTTCTTGTTCCATTATGGTGGCATATTTTTCTACCATTTTATTGTTTTCTTTCACGGTGATTGTGACTCTATCTCCCACTTCATAATTCGCTATTTGTTTGGCGATATCTTCCATCTGATTGATTTTACTTCCTTCTATTTCTACGATGTCATCCCCTATTTTTAAATTGGTATCGCTATTCTCATCCAAATAAATGATATATTGATGTGTACCTGTAATTTCGGTTTCTTTTCCTGCCTGCTGATAAGCTACAAAAATAGCATTTTGATTGGCTTCTTGCAAATAGATTTTATCTCGCTTATATAGATCCTCAGTATCTTCTTTTTCTGTCAAAGTGATTTCTTCCTTAGAGATTAAATCCCAACTAGAAAATAAATGAGCTAAAAAATAAGTAGGAAGAGTTGCATGAATTTGCTCCACATAACACATATGAAAACTACCAGACATATCACTTGCATTTTCGATATGAATTTTATCTTTTACATCAATAGTCCCACCACCCGTATAAATATAATAAGGTAATGGATGAAGCATTGTGACTGTAAAGACAAGATAAAATAATAAAGAAAGATAATTTTCTTTGATAAATTGTTTTATTTTTTCATATATTTTACTAACCATGAAATCATCCCTTTTAGTTAATTATAACACGAAAGAAAGTGTTTTATGAATAAAAAAGCATCTACTATTTTCATTATTTTTTTGTTGTTTTTGACACTCATTTATATGATTGGTTGGTCTAGTGAAGTAATAGAAAGTGTTAGTTTTTCCATTTCTATTTGGAAAGACAATCTCTTTCCTACCTTATTTCCTTTTTTTGTAGTGTCTAATTTATTAATGCATTATGGTGTAGTGGATATCATTGGGACTTTTTTATCTTATCCTATGAAAAAGTTTTTCCATTTACCAAAAGATTGTGGTTTTGTTTTGGCAGCTAGTTTATTTTCTGGTTTTCCTAGTGGCGCTAAATATACGAAAGATTTGGTAATAGAAAAAAGAATTACGGCAGAAGAGGGAGCAAGATTACTAACATTTACCCACTATTCTAATCCTGTTTTTGTCTTAGGGATGATTGGCCATATTTTACTGAATCGTTCCTTGATAGCGATTTGGATTCTAATTGTTCATGTGAGTAGCGGTCTTTTGGTTGGTTATTGGATGAATCGCCGTTATCATTCAACTCCAATCGAAGAACGAAGATGCGAAAAAAAACAACCCTCTTCCCAAACATTTGGAGAATTATTGACGAGCAGTATTTTTAGTAGTTTGAATACGATGTTTTTGTTATTAGGAATCGTTACGATTTTTTTGATTCTCAACTCTTTGCTAAACCAAGTTTTTTCGTTTCCTCCTATTTTAAATGCTTTGGTTTCTGGTGTAC
>CALVOY010000019.1 GCA_944350415.1 uncultured Bacilli bacterium
ATGGAGATGTTGCGGATATTTTAGATCAAGTAGAAAGTAAAATTGTTGGAATTATTAGAAACCGTCGTTCATCAGAATTTAGAACGATTCAAGATGTTCTAAATGAAGTACAGGTAAATTTAGAAAAGTTAGCATCTTCAAAAGGAGATATTACTGGAATTGCAACTGGTTGGTATGAACTAGATAAATTAACTTCAGGGTTACATGAAAACCAACTAATTATTTTAGCTGCACGTCCTGCAATGGGAAAAACAGCTTTTGCCTTAAATCTGGCTACTAATGTAGCAATTAATACTAATAAAACAGTAGCTATTTTTTCATTAGAAATGGGTGCTGAGCAACTAGCATCTCGTATTATTTCTTCGTTAGGACAAATTGAAGGAACTAAACTAACAAGCGGGAATTTACTAAATGATGACTGGAAAAGGGTAACCGAAGCCAAAAGTCAATTATCTCATGCTAAACTCTATATATCTGATGATGCTGGAGTAACAGTAGGAGATATTAAATCCAAGTGCCGTCGTTTAGCTACTAGTGAAGATGGGCTAGATTTAGTAATTATCGATCACCTACAACTATTAACCATGGGTGGAAATTATGGAAATAATCGTCAAGCAGAAATTACGGATATTTCTAGAAGCTTAAAGAAAATGGCTATGGAGTTAAAAATTCCGGTTATTGCTTTAGCACAGCTATCTCGTGGAGTAGAATCTCGAGAAGATAAAAGACCTAAAATGAGTGATTTAAGAGAGTCAGGATCTATTGAGCAAGATGCAGATATTGTCGCCTTATTATATCGTGATGATTATTATCAAACCGCAAAAGAATTAGGCGAAGCACCAGATCCAAGTTTGAGTGAGTTAATTATTGGAAAACATCGTAATGGTCCAACCGGAAAAATAGATTTACTCTTCCGTAAAAGCACTAGTACTTTCTTAAATTTTATAAAAGATAACAAGGGTGAAAATAATGGATAAAAAACATATAGTAATAGTAATCATGGCATTTTTAATATCATGCCTAATTCTAATAATAGGAAGTAATCCCAATACGGTCTATGCAAAAGTATTAGGATTTGAGCAACAAGGTAGTAAGCCAAGACAATTATATAAAGTATATTTAGCTGGAGAAACCATTGGAGTAATAGAATCCAAAGAGGAATTAGAAAATTATATCGATGAAAGACAAAAAGAACTAAAAGAAAAATATCATGTCGATAAGGTTTATGCACCGAATGATTTAGATGTTGTGAAAGAAATTACATACAATGAAAAAACTTCTACAGTAGAAGAAGTTTATCATAAAATTGAAGAAATTAAAGGAGCATCTTCTTTTACGATTGATGGATATAAAATAGTCATAGAAGGTCTGGAAAAAGAAACCGAAGAAGGAGAAACTTATAGAACTGATGATATAGTAATTTATGTCTTAGATAAAGATATTTTTACCAATTCGGTCAATAAAACAGTAACCGCTTTTGTAGATAGTGACACTTATACAGACTATTTGAATAATACGCAAAAGGAAATCAAAACCAATGAGACAGGAACAATTATAGAAAATCTTTATATTAAGAATAATGTCACAATCAAAAAAGATCGTATTCCAGCAGGAGAAAAAATTTATCAAAGCGAAGAAGAATTAAGTAAGTTTTTATTATTTGGTACAACAGAAGATCAAGAAACTTATATTGTTCAGTCAGGAGATACTATTGAGACTATTTCTAACAACAATAAATTATCAACCGAAGAGTTTTTGATTGCTAATACAAATTTTAAAACAGCGCAAGATTTATTATACCCAGGGCAAGAAGTAAATTTAGGATTAATCTCTCCTCAGTTTGATTTGGTAGAAGTGCAACATGTGGTATCAAAAAAAGAAATTAAAATGGAAACCGTTTATAAAGATGATGATTCTCAATATGTGGGATATGAAAAAGTTGAGCAGGAAGGAAAAGATGGATTAGCATTAGTAACTGAAAAAATTCAGTTAGTAAACGGAGAAATACAAGACTTAGTTCCTGTTTCTAGTGTGGAATTATCTCCAGCTATTGATAAAGTAGTAGTGAGAGGAACGAAAAGATATACATCCTCAAGTATAGGAGGAGAAATTGAAGTGCCAGTCGGTATTGGTAGCTGGGTATGGCCTACGAATACACCATATACAATTACTAGCTATTTCTCATGGCGTTGGGGAAAACATCATGATGCCATCGATATCAGTGGAACCGGTTATGGTTCTCCAATTAAAGCTGCTAACAATGGAATTGTGGTTCAATCTGGTTATACTTCTACAAATGGTAACTATATTATCATAAAACACAGCAACAATTATTACACTCTATATGCTCATATGGCAGCACGTTATAAAAAAGCAGGAGATGTAGTAATGGCTGGCGATCAAATAGGTACAATGGGGAATACTGGTTATGCCTTCGGAGTACACCTTCACTTTGCTGTATATAATGGCTATCCATTTAGAGGAGGGGTAGCAATGAATCCACTTACTACCATATTTAGATGATGAAAGTAAAAGTATTAGCAAGTGGTTCGAAAGGCAATAGTACTTTAATTAGAACCGAAAGAGTAAAACTATTGATTGATATTGGAATTAGCTATCAACATTTAGCTATGGAGTTAGAAAAAGCAAATCTAACTCCCAAAGAATTAGATGCCATATTAATCACACATACACATGGAGATCATATTAAAGGATTAGCTTCTTTAGTAAAAAAGACCAACTTAAAAGTATATGCCTTAGAAGAAATGAAAGAAGAATTATTAGCTAAGAAAATACCAGTTGATCATATCTTTATTTATGAAGATCCACTAAAGATAGAGGATTTGAAGATCGATTTGATTCGAATTTCTCATGATGTAGAAGGAGTAGGTTTCATCATTGAACAGGATAATCATTCCTTAGTATACATTACCGATACTGGTTATATTAATAGAAAGTACTTACCTTTCATAAAAGATAAAAATGCATATATCATGGAAAGCAATCATGATGAAGAAATGCTAATGGATGGACCATATCCTTATATTTTAAAACAAAGAGTTATTGGCGATAAAGGACACTTATCTAATAGAACAACAGCGGAATATCTATTAGAAGTAGTAGGAGATCATACAAAGCATATTATTTTAGCCCATATTAGTGAAAAAAATAATACGGAAGAATTGGCACTAAATACAACCAAAGAGTTATTAGAAGAAAACAACATCCATAAAGATATCATTGTTGCCAAACAGTATGAATCCTTAGAAGAAATAGAGGTTTAACATGATTAAGGTAATTTGTATAGGAAAATTAAAAGAAAACTATTTAAAAGAAGCGGAAGAAGAATATTTAAAAAGATTAAAAAAATATACAAATATCGAATTAATAGAACTACAAGATTCTAATATTGATGATGAGAAAATAGCACTCGAAAAAGAAAAAGAATTAGTAGAAAAACAACTAACTGGCAAAGAATATCTAGTAACACTAGAAATAGAAGGAAAAGAACTTTCTTCTATAGAATTAGCAGAAAAATTAGATAAAACATTTATTACAAATAGTAATATTACCTTTTTAATTGGTGGATCCTATGGAATTCATCCTAGTATTAAAGAAAAATCTAATTTTAAACTATCCTTTTCTAAAATGACTTTTCCTCATCAACTATTTAGAATTCTTTTATTAGAACAACTTTTTAGAAGTTATAAAATTTTAAACCATGAAAAATACCATAAATAATATGGTATTTTTGTTTTATAGAAGTTTTTTAGTCAGGAGTGTAAATTATGCCTAATAATAAATAATATATCTTATAAGTCTACGCTCCATCGATTGATTTTTTGTACGATTCATAGCTATAATTAAAAAGAAAGGGGCAAGAAAATGTATGGATTCTGAAAAAATTGGTAAATTTATATATCAACTAAGAACTAAAAAAAATATAACTCAAAGTGAGTTGGCTAAAAATATAAATGTTACAAATAAAGCTGTTTCAAGATGGGAAAGAGGTGTTGGACTTCCTGATATTTCGTTGTTAGAACCATTGTCAAAAGAATTAGATATATCGATTTTAGAATTGTTAAATGGTGAGTTGATAGATAAATCTCAACAAGCAAATAAGGGAGATATAAATGTTTTATTAGAAATTTTAACTCAAATAAATAAAAAATATAAAATTAATAGACTGATAATTTATTCGTTATTAATTCTTATGATGTTTATATTCTTAACAATAATATATTTTTCTTTTCGATTTAATGAATTTGATAATAGCTATTTATTACAAATAAGAAAAAACATATCATTGATTCCCTTAAGTAATTTATTTGCTGCAATCCAAAATCAAGATTTTATTTTTTGGTGTAAAAATATAATCATTAACCTTATCTTGTCACTTCTAGTTAGTGTTTATATATTACAGTTTACCAAAAAACCAAATAAATATATAACGGCAATATTGCTATTAAATTTAATTATGGAAATAGTAAAATGGTTATTATTAATAGGAATATTTGATATTAATGATTGTATTATTAGAATAATCTTTGGAATAATAGTAGCGAAAATATACAAAAGATTTATAAAAGGAGGTGATAAGTATAATGAGAGTATTTTTTAGAGGATTCTGTGCAGTGATACTAACCTTATCAATTTTGTTTTATGGTAGTTTTAGTGTAAATGCAATGAGTATAGATATGGATAAATATGAAGAAGATGAAAATATTGAAATTAAAGTTATTGAAAATGCAGAAACACCTTTTGAATTTTATGATAATCCGAGTGATAATTTAAACGGGCTATTATATTCTACATCCAAACCTACAAATTATTGGGATTTATCTTCTAAAGGAACTTATACAGCTAATTTAGTAGAAGTAAGAGCTAGTTGGTTATATACAAACTATTACTTTTCTCCAAATAGCAGCGGGAAGTTATATTTAGAGTACAGTTTATATCCGGTTGAAGGCACTTCTACAAAAGTACAGATTGGTGTATATAATAAGAGTACAGACAAGTTTGTTAAATACTATACTGTTGGAACTCCAGCATTTCAAAGTTTGCAAATTACAGGATTAAATCCTGATCAACATTATGCTATTGCATTTACTGCACTAAGAGATTTAACTGCCTATAATAGTGTTCAAGGTACCGTAAAAATACACCATTAGTAGTTAAGTTCATTTTACATATTCTTAAGATTTATTTTTAAGGTGTGAAAAAATAACTTCATATCAGAATATAGAAAACCTCTAGACCTTTTTCTAGAGGTTTTCTTATATTAGTTTAAAAAATAAATTTTGTATATATTTGATATTAATATCTTTTTTAATCTCGATTTCATCTCTTTCTTGTTACACCTAATGTTCACATTTATAAGAATTTAAACCATAAAATAAGTATTCATTTATATTTAGCTTTTTCAAAGTCATAACTTCTTTCCTAATTGGTTCATTTTTTCTATCTTTTTTTGAAAAGGATGATAATGGTCGTCTTCTCCTACAAAAGAAATGTCATTCCTATTTAAGTTTTGAAAAAGGTTATCTGATCGATTATTTCTAATTTGTTCAAATACATAAAATGCTCGCTCAGGATCTGTTTCGTAGATTTCCTCTAAGTCCAGGGAAGTAAGATAAGAAATTAAAAATTTTGTATTCGGTTTGGGATCTTGCTCTAAAGCGGAAAATAGAATCGTTTCATCACAATAAAATGGTAGAGACTGTTCTAAAATTCGTTTTTGAATAGGAATAATAGAAATTCTCTTTTTCTTACGTAATAAGCGAATAGCCAAATCAGTAATATAAAAGTCAATAAAACTATTGTATGCTGTAATAAAATTTGTATACTCCAATTCTTGGATGATTCTATACGGAAAGCTTTGCTTTAAATACTGAATGGATAGAAAGTCAAAGAAGAAGCCTTCCAGTTCTGTTAAAAAATAATGATCGCTTTTTTTAGATTCAGTAGTATCATTACGAAACATAATTCCATGAGCAATTTCGTGATTTAAGGTAATAAAATCTGTAATGGTATCATTTCGATCGATACAGAAATAGGGACGATAAGTAGGATAATAAAAAAAGAAAGTTTCGCCGGTATTATGATAAAGTTCATTATGAATAAAACGAAGAAGATGTTTATTAGGATTTGTATATTTTTTAAATTCTGTTAAATATTCTTTTCTAGGTAACCAACGATAAAAATCATAAGACATTGCTACCAGGTCCTGATTAGATAAATGTAGTGCTGGAAGTTCTAAATCATCATAAGTATCTGTGTAATTTGCAAAGAACGGAATCGCTTCTAAAACAATTTGCTTTATATGAGAAGGAACTTCATCTGAGAAGGAACTTCATCCCGATAACTTAGATAAGTATTTACAGGAACCATATGATTATCATCTATATATTTAATTTTTTGAGGAAACGCAAAAGTCTTTTTATTAGGCAGCAAACGATTCTCCATTTCTGTAAGAGTTTGAAGAGATATTTTTAATGTATTCCTTTTCTCTTTAGAAAGCCCTTCTGTTTTTCGTAATAAGTCACGAGTTTGTCTTTTTTGTCTTCTAATTTTATCTATACTCCAATTATATTCCATAAAATTCACATCCTAATCAATTTTCTATTCTATAATAAAAAAATAAAATGGTAAAGAAAAAGTGACAGATTTGTAACGTAATGAATTAGTATTTCGTGTATAATAAAAGAGAAGGAGAGACTTATGAAAGTATTAATGATAGAAGATGATGAGGCAATTCGTACAGGATTGAAGTACTATTTAGAACAAGAAAACTTTGAAGTAATAGAAACAGATACGGGTGAAGAAGGATTAAAATATCTACAAGAAATATCCGATATTACGATTTGCCTATTAGATATTAATTTACCAGATTGTAATGGTTTTCATTTATTTAAAGAAATGAAAAAAATCAAAGATATCCCAATTATCTTTCTAACTGCTAATGATTTAGAAACTTCTATTGTGATGGGTTTAGATATGGGAGCGGATGATTATATCACCAAACCATTTAAAGCTCGAGAATTAATCTCTAGAATTCGAAATGCTTTAAGAAAAAAAGGAAGTTCAAGTGCTAGTAATATCATTCATTTTCTTAATATTACCGTGGATTTAAATGGCGCTAGAGTATTAAAAGACAATAAAGATGTCTTTTTAACAGCTTTAGAATATAAAATTGTACTTACATTCTTTTTAAATTCCAATGTAGTATTTACTAGAGAAAAAATACTAGCCGATATTTGGGATGTCAATGAAGAATATGTCAATGATAATACTTTGACAGTATATATCAAAAGAATTAGAGAAAAATTAGAAGAGGATCCAGCTAACCCTAAAATTATCGTAACAGTAAGAGGAGTCGGCTATAAATTAGGAGAAGAAAATGTGGAGAGATAAAAAAAATCAAAGATTACTGATATGTCAGATTTTCATTTTAGCGATTGGCCTATTATTAACATCTGTTTTTCAATTTTCAAATGGAGCAATTTGGTGGATGATTATATTATTAATCATAACAGATATTATGTTTTGGTATTATTTATGGAAACAATCCAAAAAAATAAAAGGCTTATCTTTTTACATGAATCAGATTTTAAATAATAACTATTCTTTGGATATTCGCGATTATGAAGAAGGCGATATTAGTAATTTAAAGAATGATATCTATAAAATGACAGTGAAATTAAAAGAACAAAGTGATTTAAGTTTAAGAGATAAGAAATACTTGGAAGAAGTATTATCGGATATTTCTCATCAATTAAAGACTCCACTTACCAGTATGTATGTTATTAATGATGTCTTACTATCCGATAAAAAGATTAGTGAAGCTAAAAAACAGGAATTTTTAATGAAAAATCGAAAAGAATTAGAAAGAATCGAATGGTTGGTAACAACACTATTAAAAATGTCCCGCTTAGATAGCGGTAGTGAAACCTTAAAAATAAAAACCGTTGCTTTAGAAAATCTAATTAAAAAAGTACTCGAGCCTCTAGAAATTCCAATGGAGTTAAAAGAACAGGAATTAGTTCTAGATTATGATCCGAATATTATGCTAGAAGTCGATTTAAATTGGACCGCAGAAGCTTTTATTAATATATTAAAAAATGCTCATGAACATACCCAAGAAAAAGGAACCATAACCATTCGAAGCAAAGATACACCTATTTATACAGAAATTGAAATCATAGATACTGGTGAAGGTATTGATGAAAAAGACCTCCCTCATATTTTTGAAAGATTTTATAAAGGGAAAAGTAATAAAGAAAGTATTGGGATAGGCTTGAACATGACAAAAAAAATCATCAATTTAGAGAAAGGAGAAATCAAAGCCTTTTCTACTCCCCAAGGAACTACTTTTAATATCAAATTCTATAAACAAAATCTTTAGTGACAAAATTGTAAGAAGAAAAGTCACTGAAAAGTAATAAATAATAACTATACTGATACATGCAAGGAGGAAATTATGGAGATTTTAAAAGTAAAAAATTTATGCAAAAATTACGGAAAGGGAAATACCTTAGTAAAAGCTTTAGATAATATTAGCTTTTCCGTAGAAAAGGGTGAATTTGTAGCCATAGTGGGAGCATCTGGCAGCGGAAAAAGTACCCTATTACATTTATTGGGAGGAGTAGATCGTCCAACCAGTGGAGAAATTATTATTGATGGTGAAAATGTTTATAAACTAAACGAAAATAATTTGGCTATCTTTAGAAGAAGACAAGTTGGATTAATCTATCAATTTTATAATTTAATTCCTATTTTAAATGTGGAAGAAAATATCACATTACCAATTTTATTGGATGGAAGAACTCCAGACCAAGAATATCTAAAAGAGTTGATTGATATTCTAGGACTAAAAAACAGAATTAATCACTTACCCAATGAATTATCAGGAGGTCAACAACAGAGAGTATCTATTGGTAGAGCACTTATGAATAGACCGGCATTATTACTTGCAGATGAACCAACTGGAAACCTAGACTCGAAGGCAAGTCGTGATATTATAGAATTATTAAAGATGTCTAATGAAAAATATAAACAGACCATTATTATGATTACACATGACTACAATTTAGCTTTAAATGCAGATCGTATTATTACCATTGATGATGGAAAAATCGTATCGGATGAGAAGGTAAAGTAATATGAATATTTTAAATAAATTGACAATCAAGCATTTAAAGATGAATAAAAAAAGAACCATTGTATCGATTATTGGAATTATTTTATCTACTTCTTTAATGGTAGGAATTGGTCTTTTAATGTCTACCATGCGTGAAAATATGATTGATATGGTGAAGAGTGAAAACGGTTCTCAACAAGTAACTCTCTATAATTTAACAGAAGAAGAACAGCAGTATATTGAAAAAAACGATAAAATAAAAGAAATTTTATTAACCGAGAAACTTGGTTATGCCAAACAAGAAGAAAGTGAAAATAATTATTATCACTATATCAAGGTTTTAGGAGCAGAACAAAAATTTCTAGATACTATAACATTAAAGGAAGGAAGGCTTCCTGAGAATGAAAATGAAATTATCATCTCTAATAATCTCTATTTTCAAGGAGAAATTGGAGATACACTAACTTTAGAAGTTGGCGAAAGAGCACTAAACAATGAGACAATAGAAGATTATTTTCGTCCAGAAAATGAGGAGGAAGTAACTCTCATGAATACTACTACCAAAACTTATAAGGTAGTAGGAATTATCGACTATGACTGCTATCAAAACTATAATGATGCTGGCGTTTTTGTATATACCTATCAAAAAGAAATAACAGGGAATGCTAGAAATGCCTATGTTTATTTCAAAAATAAAAATGATACTAGGGATACGGTAAATTCTTGGATTGAAGATTTAGAATTAGATATCAATGAAGTCAACATTAACGAATCCCTACTAAGCCTATATGGATCAAGCCGCTATGATAATTTCATGTTTTCTATTATCAATTCCTTAGTAATTATATTAGTAATTTTATCCATTGGTTGTATAATCGTAATTTATAATTCCTTTGCGATTAGTGTCATGGAAAGAAAAAAACAGTTCGGTTTACTATCTAGCATTGGTACAACAAAGAAACAGATTAGAAAAACAGTCTTTTTTGAAGCTTTTGTAGTAGGTATCATTGGAATTACTTTAGGAATTTTAGGAGCATATATTGGTATTGGCTGTGTATTAGCTATTATCAATAAATTATTACCAGATGTTTTTGGAAGTGGCACTCCACTGAAGTTAGTTACTTATCCAATATTTATTATCATTCCTATTATCTTCATGATAATCACTATCATAGTATCTGCTTTTCTACCTGCTAGAAGTGCAAGTCGTATTACCCCAATAGAAGCTATTCGTTTAAATGATGATATTAAGATAAAAGGCAAAAAAGTAAAAACCCCACGCTTTATTCGAAAGATATTTGGTATGGAAGGGGAAATTGCTTTAAAAAATATGAAACGTAATAAGAAAAAATATCGTATTACGGTATTATCCTTATTTATAAGTATCGTATTGTTTATTTCCTTTTCTGGATACATGCAATACATGTTCTCCGGAGTAGATAGCTATACAGCCTTGCCTGAATTTGATTCTGTATTAAGTATTTATCAGACTTCTGATGATTCTATTAATAACGAAAATAGAGTTGCTTTTAGCAAAGAAATTCAAAAAAACCAAGAGATTAAAAAATCATTAAACTATAATTTATATTATTTAGTAACAACAACCAATTTATCCAATCGAAACTATTATACCGATAAGTTTTATGAGTTAGAAAAGAAAGAAGAACCTCAAGATAAGCAATATGATAATATGATTTTATTAGAAATTGACGAAGAGGTTTATCAAAAAATGCTAACTGCAATTGGAAAGAAAGAAGAGAAACCGATTATTTATAATCATTATGAAACCATAAAATATTCTGGAAATAATCGCAAGAGTTACAGTGTAACGAAATATACTTCTAATTTAAATCCTAATATTAAAATGTGTGAAACACTTTTAGGAAATGAAACAGCAACTTATGACTGTAAATTTGAAATGAATGATTACTATATTGCGAATATTGATTTCTTTGGTCAAGATCTAATTGTAGGAAATGATCAATTAGTAGTGATTGTTCCAATGAATTACTTTGACAATCTAACAGAGTTTAATGATGGCTGGGAAAGTGGAATTTTATTCTCCATTGATGATGATAAAGAGTTAGAAAAAAATATCGAAGAGTTAGTAGAAAAATATAATATTAGTTATAATTACAATAATCTCAAAGAATCTTACCAATTAACTAGAAATTTAGTATTCTGTATCAAACTGTTAGTATATGGATTCATTGTGTTAGTCACTTTAATTGGTGTAACCAGTGTCTTCAATACAATTAACACTAGCATTCATTTACGAAGAAAAGAGTTCGCAATGTTGCGTAGTATGGGATTATCTAGTCACGGATTTAATAAAATTCTATTATTGGAAAGTTTATTCTTTGGCTTAAAATCACTTTTATATGCATTACCAGTAAGTATAGGAATTATTTATCTATTATATTTATCTTTCCGAGGAATGACTGATTTTGATCAAATTCTAATTCCATATCGTAGTATTGTGATTGCTATTATTGGAGTATTTGTAATTATCTTAATTTCTACTATTTATGCAACCAGAAAAATTAGAAAAGAAAATATTTTAGAAGCAATTCGAGAAGAAAATATATAAAAAGAGAACTAGTTATGAGAAACCACTCATAGCTAGTTTTTTCTCTTAGCAGTATATTTTTGGATAATAGCACCCAACATTTAAATATACAATTAGTTAACTTAAAACATTTTGAGAAATGGTTAACTTATAATTAACATAAATGAGGGGATAAAATGCTAGTATTTCAAAAACGCTTAAAAGAAACCAGAAAAGAAAGAGAATTAACACAAGAATCACTAGGAAAAGCTATTTTCGTAAGTAAACAAGAAGTATGCTTGTATGAAAGTGGAAAAAGAACTCCTCCTATCGATGTTTTAATTAGAATTGCTAATTTTTTAGAAGTAGATTTTTTATGGCTAATCGGAATGGAGCTAGAATGTCCAAGAGCAGAAAATAGAATTGTGAATTTATCCGAAGAAGATATCAAAATTATTGAAGCACTAAAGAAAGATAGTAATTTGTATGAAAAATTTTTAGAAGATCCAAATCGTGCAATAGCAGATATTACCAATCATTTAAATAAATAGTAGATAAATAATCTGAATATCCGTGTTATTTCGATTATTTTTTCATCTATCTACCTATATAATTCTTCTAGGTGATAACATGATTAAAATCATAACGGATGTTTTATGGAGTATTGCCATTGTTCTTCTATTAGGAGGAGGATTATATTTTAGTATAAAATTGGGTTTTCCTCAACTGAAAATTAAATCCTTATTTAAAGGTTTTCAAGGAGATCATAAGAGTAGTGTATCTCCTTTTAAAAGCTTAACCATGTCTCTTGCTGCCAGAGTAGGAGTTGGATCTTTAGCAGGAATTGCTCTAGCTATCTATATAGGTGGACCTGGTACTATTTTTTGGATTTGGGTAGCCGGTATTATTACATCCGTAAATTCCTTTTGTGAGAGTTACATGGGAGCTAAATATCAAGAAAAAGATGGTGATGCTTATAAGGGTGGCCCTTCCTTTTATATTGCCAAAGGATTAAAAAATAAAAAACTGGCCGCAATTTATGCCGCATTAATTATTGTAGCTTATATCGTTGGCTTTATGACCATTCAAGCCAATACCATTACTGCCTCTATTTATAAATATTATCATATTAATCCATTCATCATTGGAATTGTTTTAGCAATTATTTCTTTCCTATCCATTATGAAAGGACTAGATCGAATTGTAAATATTACTAGTAAATTAGTTCCAGTAATGGGAATAGGTTATATTATTTTAAGTATAGGAATTTTAATTTTAAATATAGACAAAATACCTAGTGTTTTATGGAATATTATCGAAAGTGCATTTCAAACCAAAGCAATTAGTGGAGGGATTATTTCTACTTTTATAATAGGAATTCAAAGAGGAATGTTTTCTACGGAAGCAGGATTGGGAACTGGGGCAATTGCTTCTTCTTGTTCCCATTCTGAAAATAAAATAGGATTAGGACTCATTCAAATTTTAGGAATCTATTTTACAGTCTTTATCGTTTGTACCTCTACCGCTTTTATTATTTTAACTTCAGATTACACGCACTTAAATTTGGAGAATATCAACGGAATTGAATTAACACAATATGCTTTAAATTACCACTTAGGAAAGATGGGAATTATTGTGTTATTATTAGCAGTAATCTCTCTAGCTTATTCAACCATTGTAGCAGGATACTATTATGGCGAAAGCAATCTAAAATACCTTTTAAAAAATGTAAGCAAAAAACATATAAATATTTTAAAAGCTGTCACGGTATTACTCTTAATGATTGGAAGTATTAGTAGTCCCACTCTGTTATGGAACATAGTAGATATTTTAGTTGCAGTTTTGGCAATTATAAATATGTATGCGTTATTAAGATTGAGAAAAGAAATTACCAAAGATTACTATCAAAATAAATCGAGATAGCTATCCAAAATATAGGAAGCATGATACAATAATATCAGGTGGTAGTATGATCGGAAATGATTGGGATATAATTTTAAAAGAGGAATTTGCGAAAGACTATTTTCAGGAATTACTTACATACATAAAAAAAGAGTATCAGACAAAGACCATTTACCCTAAACAAACTGAAATATTTAAAGCCTTTCGGAACACTTCTTATCAAGATATAAAAGTAGTCATTCTTGGACAAGATCCTTACCATGGAGTAAATCAAGCGGAAGGATTATCTTTTTCTGTAAAAATAGGAGTTCAAAAACCTCCTTCACTACAAAATATTTTTAAAGAACTTCAAGATGATTTAGGATGTCCCATTCCATCTAACGGTAGCTTGGTACCATGGACAGAAGAAGGTGTTTTACTTTTAAATACAGTATTAACTGTGGAAGCCAATAAACCCGCTTCACACAAAAATTTAGGTTGGGAAAGATTTACAGATGAAGTAATAAAAGAAATTAATAAAAAAGATTCTCCTGTAGTTTTCATTCTGTGGGGAAGCTTCGCAAGAAGTAAAAAAAGCTTAATAACCAATCCCATTCATTATATTATTGAATCTGCTCATCCCTCACCATTTTCTGCTTATAACGGTTTCTTTGGTAGCAAACCATTTTCAAAAGCTAATCACTTTCTAGAAAGTAAAGGAATCAAACCCATTCATTGGGAAATCCAATAATAGAAGGTAAACTCTTCTATTTTTTTAATATATTTGGAAAGATCGAAATTCAAAATAATAAAACTTCCATCATCTTATAAAAAAAGAAACTCTAGTTTTCTTTTAGAATTTCTAAAGTTTCTATTTTTTCTTCTTTGAAAAAATCTTTTTTTTGATATCCAAACAATTTAGCCACAATATTAGATGGAAAACTTTGAACTAAATGATTATGTAACACAACGGTATCATTATAATACTTTTTCGCAGCAGTCAAGTCATTATCAATATCCACTAAATCTTCATTAATATTTTTCAAAGCTTCAATCTCTGATAATTTTTTATCCAAATCTAACATGCTATTATATTCTCTCAATGCTAACATTAATTCTCGGTTTAAATCAAAACGATTGGGTTTTTGATTTTTAATTTTTACTAAATTATCTAATATTAAAACATCTTTATATTTTTTATTACTATCTTTTATAATATGAATAGAACGCTCCAATAAATTTAACTTTTTCTCAAATAAGATATCAATGTTATTAAATGCTTCACTAATCTTTATATAAAGTAACTGAAATTTATTATAATAACTAATTTCAATCATCACAAAGATCATCAACAAAGTCACTAAAGCTACAATCACATAATACACCTTGACCGCCTACTTTCGTACTAATTTTACCATGATTTCGTACTTTAGTAAATAATAAAAAGACTTCTTTTAAAAAGATTTCAATTGAAAAAGTAAATTGCGTTTAAAGATATACTACTGAAATTTAGTCTTTCAATAATTTTAGTCAAGGACTAGGCTTGCCTAGTTCATCGAAGATCCTTGACTAAAAACTTTTATTATATAATTTTCTATGGCAAAAGTGCAGTCTTGTACTTTTGCTTATTTATCCTATAATATGCTTCGATATATTACTTGTATTTTA
>CALVOY010000020.1 GCA_944350415.1 uncultured Bacilli bacterium
TGTCTTAGAAATTATTCCTACGAATCAGAATACCAAAGGATATCGAATTGAATTTTTTGGAGATGAAGTGGATCGTATTAGTGAAATTGATACACTAACAGGAGCGAATATTCAAAACAAAAAAACAGTAAGTATTTTCCCAGCTAGTCACTTTGTGACTAGTGATGAAAAATTAATAGAAGCAGTAAAACGAATTAAACTAGAACTAGCAGATAGAATAGAGTATTTTAAAAATAATAATAAGTTATTAGCTGCAGAACGGATTGAACAAAGAACAAACTATGATATTGAAATGTTAACAGAAACGGGTTTTTGTCGTGGAATCGAGAATTATTCTAGACATATGGCTCTTCGTGGTGAGGGAGAAACTCCGACTACTTTAATGGATTTCTTTCCAAAAGATTTTTTACTAGTAATCGATGAATCGCATGTAACCGTTCCTCAGGTAAGAGGTATGTACAATGGGGATAGAGCTAGAAAAATGAATTTAGTAGATTACGGGTTTAGATTGCCTAGTGCTTTAGATAATAGACCTCTACAATTTGACGAGTTTGAAAAAAAGATTAATCAAGTAATCTATGTATCAGCAACTCCGGGTGATTATGAACTAGAAAGAACCAATCATCAGTTTATTGAACAGATTATTCGTCCAACAGGACTACTAGATCCAACGATTGAAGTTAGACCAAGTGAAGGACAAATTGATGATCTAATTGGGGAAATTAAAGATCGTATGAAGAAAAATGAAAGAGTACTAATTACTACTCTTACCATTAGAATGGCAGAAGAATTAACCAATTATCTAAAAGACATTGATATCAAAGTAGCCTATTTACATAGTGAAGTAAAAACCCTAGAAAGAATGAAAATAATAAGAGATTTGCGCTTAGGAAAGTATGACTGTATTGTTGGTATCAACTTACTTCGTGAAGGAATTGATATTCCAGAAGTTAGTTTGATTGCTATCATTGATGCTGATAAAGAAGGATTCTTAAGAAGTGAAAGAAGCTTGATTCAAACGATCGGTAGATGTGCTAGAAATGCAAATGGTCATTGTATCATGTATGCCGATAAAATAACAGATAGTATGGATAAAGCCATCAAAGAAACAATGAGACGACGTACAATACAAGAAAAATATAATCAAGAGCATGGTATAATCCCAGAAACGATCCACAAAGAAATCAGAGATTTGATTAGTAATGTAGATGAAAATGATACTAAGAAAGCAAAACCTAAAAAACAAGATAAGAAAGAGATATTAAAAATGATCGATGAAATAGAAGAGGCTATGAAACAAGCAGCGAAAGAGTTAGACTTTGAAAGAGCTATGGAACTAAGAGATGCTTTATTTGAATTAAAATCAGAGTTGTAATATGAAAAAGTTTAAGAAAATTTATATTGAAATTACGAATATCTGTAATTTATCTTGTTCCTTTTGTAGTATAGATCATCGAAAAAAAGAAATGATTTCTATAGAAAAAATGGAAGAAATTTTAAAAAAAATAGATAACTACACGGATTATATCTATCTTCATGTCAAAGGAGAACCACTTCTTCATCCTGAATTCAATAAAATACTAGACTTGTGTCATAAATACCAAAAATATGTAAATATTACGACCAATGGCACATTATTAAAAGATAAGAAAGAATTATTAAAACATCCAGCTATAAGACAAATCAATATATCACTGCATAGCGAAAATGGAAAAGAAAATTATTTAGAAGATATCTTTACAACCGTGGATAATTTAAAAAATAAGATTATTGTATACCGCTTTTGGACAATGAATAACGGGAATTTCAATAAAAAATCCACAGAAATTGTGGATAGAATGATAGATTATTATAAGTTATCCCCACAAATTGTGGAAAAAACAATCAAGGAAAATCATATTAAAATAAGAGAAAATTTATATATAGATAAAGCCAATGAATTTATTTGGCCCAACTTAGAAAATGATTATCTAAATGAATTTGGATTCTGCTATGCCTTAAAAGATCAATTAGCCATCTTAGTAGATGGAACTATAGTACCTTGTTGTCTAGATAGTGCAGGTATTATCAATTTAGGTAATATTTATAAACAAACTTTAAAAGAAATTATAAATAGTAGGCGGTACCAAGAAATGAAAGAAGGTTTCCGTAATCGCAAAGTAACAGAAGAGTTATGTAAACACTGCAGTTTTAGGGAAAGTCTAATTAAAAATAATTGACAAAACTCTATCATTTATAGTAAAATAACTCTCCTAATATAAATTAGGAGAAAGATGTGATAATATGGGTATTTATAATAAAGTATATATTGGGCATGTGGAAACCATTAATCCAGATGTAAATGAGTCAGTTTCTCCATTAGAATCGAAAGTTATTGCGTTGAAACTAGTTGGTTTTGATAATATAAACAAATTACCCAAGTATAAACCATTAAGAAAATATGGAGAGTATTATAAAGTAATAAGCATAGAGAATAAGCCTTTAACAGGAGGCTTAGGAAATATTGTGGATGATAGGAAAATCAACCTTGCTATAAAAAAGACAGGGAAACCAGAAGTAAAACAGTTAAAAAAAGTTGCTTAATAGCAGCTTTTTCTTTTTGTACAAGCTAATAAAAGTTATGTTATACTAATTATGGTAGGTGTAGTATATGATAAAAGACAATATCAAAATAATGAAAGATTTCTTTAAATTAGTAAAAGGAAACAAAATATGGCTTTTTTTCTTATTTTTTGGTTCTATTATGGCTCATTTATCTAGCCTTTTAATCCCTGTATTTACTTCTAATATTGTATACTATGTAACTTCTAATAATATAAATGCTACATACCAAAATATCATATTATTAGCAATTACTTATATTGCATACAATTTACTTTGGTATCTAAATTATGTTTCTTACTCTTACAACTTTAAATATAGTTATAAAAATTTAAGAGAAAAAATCATGGATAAAATATTAACTTATGATACTGAATTTACCAATAAACTTTCTAAAGGTAGTATTCTAAATACTATCAATGCAGATACTGCTCATCTAGCAGAAATGATAGATAGTGTTTGTGAAATGATAGTAGTATTTGTAAAATTGATTATCTTAATATTAATTTTCTTAAAAACAAATATTTTAATAGGAATATTTGTGTTGTTATTAGAGTTTATATATATAAAATGTTTCGATTATTGTAATGTGAAAAGCACAAAATATTTAATGGGACAACAAAGGTATCGTGATAAATTAACGGATAATCTTTCTCAAATTTTAAATGGTTTAGAAGAAATAAAACTTTTTAATATTCAAGAAAAAATGAAGTATAATTTTAAAATAATTGCTAATAAATGGTCAGATCAGTATATTAATAAAAGAAGATATGTAAATATTCGTTCGAGTTTATTACCGTTCATTATTCATTTTGGAAAAGTTATTTTATATGGTGTATTAGCCTATCTAGTATTAAAAGGATATTATGAAGTAAATATTCTAGTTCTGTTAGTTACTTATTTCGAAAATATTATGACGAATACAAAGGATTTAATGGGATATTCTAGACAGATTCGTGAATGGTCCGTTTCTATTGTAAGAATTAATAAGATTCTAAATTATACTAATCAAGAGAAAATCGACTTTGGTTTCAATGAAAATGATAATATTAGTGGATTAGTAGAATTTAAAAAAGTTGATTTTACCTATAAAACGAAGAATAAAGGAAATGTCGAAAAAATTAGTTTTAAAATAGAACCCAATCAAATTACAGCACTAGTAGGACATTCAGGAAGTGGAAAAACTACTTTAATGAACCTTCTTTTAAGAAAATATAAAATAGATAGTGGAAAGATTTTAATAGATGGAGAAAGTATTTATAGTTATTCTCAAAATATCTATTCGAAAAATGTAGTAGCAGTGAATCAATCACCTTTTATCTTTAACATGAGCATTAAGAAAAATTTAAGTATGATTGATTCGAATGAAAAACATCAAATAGAAGCTTGTAAAAGAGTTGGTATTCATGAGTATATTATGAGTTTACCAAAAGGATATAATACAGTTCTTACAGAAAATGCAAGTAATTTTTCAGGAGGACAAAAACAGTTGCTAGCACTAGCTAGAACACTATTATCGAAAGCTGAAATACTAATTTTTGATGAGATAACAAGTTCATTAGATCCAATTTTAGTAGAAAAAATTAAGGCTGTATTAGAAGACCTAAAACAAGATTATACCATTATTTTAATTACTCATGAAAAAGATGTAATGCAAATTGCCGATAAGATTATAGTATTAAATCATGGTAAGATTGTTGGGGAAGGCACACATGATGAACTAATGAAAGAAAACTTGTATTATATTGACTTGCAAACCAATAATTATTCGAGTTCTCATAAAAAACAGGAAGACACTATTACGGTTAGAGTAGAAGAGTTAACAGATAAAGAATAATAAAGAAACAAATTTAAAGTCCTTAAACCATGTGACATAGAAATAGTTCGACTTACTATAATAACAATAGTTATAAATTCTACTATTGAAGCGAAAATATAATTTTAAAAATAAGATAAGAGATAAAGGTATAATTTTGTTAGCTAATCAATTATATCTTTATTTTTTTAGATAGTTGTCAAACAAATGTTTTATTGATATAATAAAGTGGAAATTTTAATCATATTTTAAATTTCATGATATAATAACAAACAGAAAAGGTGATAGTATGGATAAAATTGTTATTAAAGGAGCTAGAGAAAATAACTTAAAAAATGTAGATCTAGAGCTTCCTAAAAATAAATTGATTGTAATGACTGGTGTATCGGGTAGTGGAAAATCATCTCTTGCCTTTGATACCATTTATGCAGAAGGACAAAGAAGATATGTAGAAAGTTTGTCAGCATATGCTAGGCAATTCTTAGGTGGTACGGAAAAACCAGATGTAGATTCTATAGAAGGATTATCTCCATCTATTAGTATTGATCAAAAAACAACATCCAAAAATCCTCGTTCTACAGTTGGAACAGTAACAGAAATCTATGACTATTTAAGACTTTTATTTGCTAGAATTGGAATTCCTTATTGCCCAGATCACCATATTCCTATATCCAGTCAAAGTATAGATGAAATGGTAGATAAGGTGTTAGAAAATGAAATTGGGACAAGATTAATTATTATGGCACCTGTAGTTCATGGTGAAAAAGGAACACATAAAGAGTTGCTAGAGGACTTAAGAAAAGATGGTTATGTTAGAGTAAGAATCAATGGAGAAACTTATGATTTAAGCGAGGAAATTACTTTAGAGAAAAAAAAAAAAGATAATATTGATGTTATTATTGATAGAATTGTATTAAAAGAAGGAATCAGAAGTCGTTTGGCAGAGTCCATTGAACAAGCTATTAAATTATCGCATGGAAAAGTAATAATTGATTATGTAGGTAAGAAAGAAGTAGTATATTCTGAAAACTTTGCTTGTCCATACTGTGATTTTTCTCTTCCTGAATTAGAGCCAAGAATGTTTAGTTTTAATGCACCATTTTGTGCTTGTCCTGATTGTAAGGGATTAGGAGTAAAGCTAAAGATGGATCCGGATTTAGTAGTACCAGATGGTAAGAAAAGTTTAAATAATGGAGCAATTAAGACATTAACAGATGACCCTGAAGCATTGGACTTCAAGAGACTAGAATGTTTATGTAAACATTATAAAATAGATATGGATAAACCGTTTGAAAAATTGTCCAAGCAACATCAAAACTATATTCTTTATGGTAGCGATGAAATGATTCATTTTAAGTATCAATCCAAAAGCGGAAATTTGTATAATCAAAAAGATTTCTATGAAGGGATCATTAATAATCTAGAAAGACGATATATGGAAACGAGTAGTACTTGGGTTCGTGATTGGTTAGAAAACTATATGATAGAGACCGTTTGTGAAACTTGTAATGGAGCTAGACTTCAAGATAATGTACTATCCGTTTTAGTCGGGGGTAAAAATATTTATGAAGTAACTTGTATGAGCATCAAACAGTTAATTCCTTTCTTTGAAAATCTAAAATTAACAGCATCCCAAAAAGAAATTTCAGAGTTGTTAGTAAAAGAAATTTTAGCTAGGTTAAATTTTTTGAAAAATGTAGGATTAGAGTATCTAACACTTAGTAGATCAGCAGGAACATTATCTGGTGGAGAAGCCCAGAGAATTCGATTGGCTACACAAATTGGTAGTAAATTAACAGGTGTTTTATATGTTTTGGACGAACCTAGTATTGGACTTCATCAAAAGGATAATGAAAAACTAATCAAATCGTTATTAGAAATGCGTGATTTGGGAAACACCTTGATTGTTGTAGAGCATGATACAGATACGATGTTAGCAAGTGATTTTTTAGTAGATGTGGGACCAGGAGCTGGTGACCATGGTGGAAAAATTATAGCTGCTGGTACCCCAGAAGAGGTCATGAAAAACGAGAATAGCATTACCGGATGTTATCTAAGCGGTAAAGAAAAAATTGAAGTTCCTAAAACAAGAAGAAAAGGAACGAAAAAATATATTGAAATAAAAGGTGCCAGTGAGAATAACTTAAAAAATATAAATGTAAAATTTCCACTGGGTACTTTTACTTGTGTAACAGGGGTATCAGGTAGTGGTAAGAGTACTTTAGTAAATCAAATTCTATGTAATGCTGCTTATCAGCAAATTTATAAATCAAAAGTAAAGCCAGGTAAACACAAGAAGATTACAGGCTTGGAAGAATTAGATAAAGTAGTAGAAATTTCTCAAAATCCAATTGGTAGAACACCACGCAGTAATCCTGCTACTTATACAGGTGTATTTGATGAAATCAGAGAACTATTTACTACCACCAAGGAAGCTAAGATGTATGGTTTTGGTAAAGATCGCTTCTCATTTAATGTCAAAGGTGGAAGGTGTGAAGCCTGCCGCGGGGATGGAGTAAAGAAAATCGAAATGCATTTCTTACCAGATGTATATATTCCATGTGAAGTCTGTCATGGAACTAGGTATAATAGCGAAACTTTAAGAATAAAATATAAAGACAAAAACATAGCAGAAGTACTAGATATGCGTGTTAGCGAAGCATTAGAGTTTTTTGAAAATGTTCCTAAAATCAAATCCAAGTTACAAGTGCTAGAAGATGTGGGAATTGGGTATATAAAGCTTGGACAAAGTGCTACTACCTTATCAGGAGGAGAAGCTGGACGCGTAAAATTAGCCAAAGAACTTCAAAAAAAACCAACGGGAAGAACACTATATATTATGGACGAACCAACTACAGGTTTGCATAGTGCAGATATTAAGAGATTACTTGCAATTATTCAGAAAATAGTAGATAATAAAGATACTGTAGTAGTAATAGAACATAATCTAGATGTAATCAAATGTGCGGATTACATTATTGATCTTGGACCAACTGGTGGAGATGGCGGTGGACAAATAATTGCCTTAGGGACTCCAGAAGAAGTTTCCCAAGTAAAAGAATCTGCCACAGGAGAATTCTTAAAGAAGATATTATAAAAAGAAAATAACGGGTGAGAGAATGAAAAAAGACTTAAAAGTTCATTTAGATAATGTCTTAGACTGGATTCTACATTTTATTAGTTATGCCATAGTATTAGTTTTTGTAGCTACTTTTTTTGAAAGCTTTCAGATAGATGATACCCATCTATACACCTATGGAATCATAGCAACTTTTATTATATTTATATTAAATAAGACAGTAAAACCAATCGTATTTAGATTAACATTACCCCTAACGGGAATGACTTTAGGATTATTTTATCCGTTTGTAAATGTACTTATTTTAAAATTAACAGAATGGATACTAGGATCACATTTTGAAATAGAAGGAATATGGACAGTCTTTTTTATCGCTATATTAATTTCTCTAATGAATATTTTAATAGAAAATATCATTATTACACCAATTATGAGGAGGATTAGAAAAAATGGATAGAGTGGCATTGGATTTAGGATTTATTCAAATATATTGGTATTCTATTTTTATCTTTTTAGGCGTGTTTTTTGCTAGTATAGCAATCTTAAGAGAGACCAAAAGACAGCAAATTAATCAAGACTTTATCATTAATTTGATTTTCTATGGCGTTATTTTTGGTTTGATTGGTGCAAGACTATATTATGTAGCTTTCAATCTTGACTACTATTTAAAATACCCATTAGAAATATTAGAAGTATGGAATGGAGGACTTGCCATTCATGGTGGTATTCTTTTTGGACTATTAACAGTAGTTTTGTATTGTAAAAAATATCATGCCAAGACATTAAAAGTACTAGATATCTTGGTAGTAGGATTAATTTTAGGACAAGCTATTGGAAGATGGGGTAACTTTTTCAACGGAGAAGCTTATGGAGCAGTTACCACATTAGAATCTTTACAAAAACTAGGATTACCACAATTTTTAATCGATGGTATGTATATAAATGGAGCTTATCATCAACCAACTTTTTTGTATGAATCCATATGGAATCTATTTGGCTTTTTCGCTTTGTTAATGGTAAGAAGATATAAGTATTTAAAAAATGGTCAATTAACAGGAGTATATTTAATATGGTATTCTGTAGGTAGATTTGTAATTGAAGGAATGCGTACAGATAGTTTAATGTTAGGAGATTTTAGAGTTGCTCAAATCGTATCGATTGGCTTAGTTATAGTGGGCATATTGATGTTAATCTTTTGTAAAAAAGGAACAAGATTTGATAATTTGTATAAAGATAAAGAAGAAAAAGAAATATTATTTTAAGGAGAATTATGATGAATTATAATACTGTAATTATTGGTTCTGGAGTAGCTGGAATGACAGCAGCAATTTATTTGGCTCGTGCCAATATTTCTGTTTGTATTTTAGAGCAAGAAGTACCGGGTGGTCAAATTACTAGAACTTCTCAGATTGAGAATTATCCAGGATTTATTAGTATAGATGGGCCAGAACTAGCAACTAATATGTTTCAGCAAGTACAGCAACTAAAGGTTCCATATTTTTACACCGCAGGATTAGAAATAGAAACCTTTCCTGATAAACATACCGTAAAAACCAAAGATCAAGAGCTAACCTGCAAAAATGTGATTATTGCTACTGGTCGTTCTCCTAGAAAGTTGAATATTCCAAATGAAGAAAAATTAATAGGCAGAGGAATTAGTTATTGTGCTATTTGTGACGGTGGTTTATACAAAAATAAAAATGTTGCTGTAATTGGTGGCGGAAGATCTGCTTTGGAGGAAACACTTTATCTTTCCAAAATATGTAATAAAGTAACATTAATTCACAGAAGAAACGATTTTAGAGCTGAAGAAGAATTGGTAGATGAGGTAAAAAACCAACCAAATGTGGAAGTTTTGACAGATAGAACAGTAGTAGAGTTTACTGAGAAAGAAAATAGATTAGCTAGTCTTATTACACAAAATGATGATAATCAAGAAGAAGAAATAGAAGTAGATGGTTGTTTTGAATATATTGGTCAAATGCCAAATACTCAAAATTTTAAAAATTTAGGCATCTTAGATGAAGAAGGATACATCAAAGTAAATCATAATTTCGAAACGGCAATTTCTAATATTTATGCAATAGGAGATTGTGTTAAAAAAGAATTATATCAAATTATTACAGCATGTAGTGATGGGGTAATAGCTGCAAATAGTATTATGAAGCAATAAATAACATTCCTTTTACTACTAGTAAGTTCATAAATGAAAGGATGGAATATTCTGTGAAACAAAATAAATTGGTCATTTTTGACTGGGGTGGAGTTATAGAGAGCCACAATCAAGAAGAACATTGTATTAGTAAGGCTACTATTGCTTTTTTTAAAAGTTTTGGAGTGGATTTAGATGATGAAACTATTGTTGAAAAATATTTAGAATGTTGTAATCATGTGGATAATTCAGATGATACCAACGAATTATTTAATAAACTAAAAAATATTTTTAACATAGAATGCACTATGGACGAATTTATAAAAAGATATAATGAATATACATCAAAAACACATTTCTACAAAGAAGTTGTAGATTATGCACATTCATTAAAAAATAAGTGTAAAATAGGAATATTATCTAATTTAAATCCTTTTGATAAAACTAGAATAAACTATCAAATGGATTTAAAAAAATTTGATTATGTTTGGCTATCTTTTGAATTAAATTGTAGAAAACCAGATCCAAAAATATATAATATAGTAGAAAAAGATCTTTCCATACCCAGCAAAAATATGTTATTTATAGATGATTTGGAAAAAAATCTGGAAATTCCCAAAATGAAGGGCTGGAATGTTTGTCAAGCTGTTGGAACTGATCTGGATAAAATCAAACAGTGTGTAGAAGAATTCTTAAAAGATGAAACGAATGGATGATAGCATGAAAAAGAAAATTGTAGTATTTGGTGGAGGAACTGGACTCTCTAGTTTATTGAAAGGGCTAAAAGATTTTCCAGTAGAGATTACAGCCGTAATCACGGTTTCTGATAATGGCAGATCTACAGGAAAATTAAGAGAAGAGTTTTCAACACCAGCAGTTGGTGATATTAGAAAAGTGTTAAGTAATTTATCGGATCTTCCCGAAGAAATTAAAAGTATAATGGAATACCGTTTTGAAACTTATAGTGATTTAGATGGTCATCCACTTGGAAATTTAGTATTAACAGCCATGTTAAATAAAACAAAAAACTTAAAAACAAGTATTGAATACTTAAGTAAACTATTAGATGTAAAACATAAAGTATTACCATTATCAGAAGATTATTTAACACTAATGGGAGAAACCATAAACGGCCAAATTATTGAGGGCGAGTCAAATCTAACAAAATCACATGCCAAATACAAAAGAATTTTCTATAAAGAGACACCTCATGTAGAAGAAGATGTATTGATAGCCATTAAAGAAGCTGATCTAATCATTTTTTCTATGGGAAGTCTATATACCAGTATTTTACCACATTTATTATGTCAACCAGTAGTTGAAGAAATCCACAAATCAAAGGCTAAAGTAATGTATCTATGTAATGCGATGACACAGCCAGGAGAAACGGATTATTTTGGAGTTAGCGACCACATCGATACCTTAGAACACTACTTAGGAAAAGATAGCATTGATGTAGTAATAGCTAGCAATACCAAAGTAGATTCTCAGATATTAAAAAAATATGAAACGGAAGAAGAAAAAGATCCAGTTATGATTGATTATAAAAATTTAAGAAATAGAAAATTAGAACTGATAGAGTCTGACCTATTAACAACTATAGATAATACCATTAGACACAACAGCTTAAAATTAAGCTCTATTATTTTCTCGTACTTAATGAGGTGATCCTATGTCTTTTACAACCACAATTAAAGAAGAGATATCAAGAATCAAAAATACACGCTCAGAAAGTATCTCCGAACTATCAGGATTTCTAAGGAATAATGGTACTTGTACGGATACTACCATTGATCTTTTGACAGAAAATGCTACAGTTGCTAAGAGAATTTATCAATTAATGAAGGATATTTATGATATTACTTGCGAAATTGAAAGTAGAAAAAATATGAATTTTAGTAAAAATAATCTGTACTTAATTATGATTAATGAAAGAGTAGATTTTATTTTAAAAGATTTATCTATTGTAGATGAAGAAGGTAACCTCTTAGAAGTACCAAATGACTATATTTTAGGTTCGGAAGAAGAAGTGAGAGCTTATCTTAGAGGGGCCTTTTTATCAAAAGGAAGTATTAATGATCCTAAAACTGCTAGATATCACTTAGAATATCTAATTGAAGAAAAAGAAGAAGCAAAATTAATTTCTAGTTTATTAAATACTTTTGATTTAAATAGTAAATTGTTATCTCGTGAAAAAGGATATATGGTCTATATCAAAGAAGCTGAAAAAATAGGAGATTTCTTAAGAATTATCAGTGCTAATCAAGCTGTTTTATATTACGAAGATATTAGGATTTATCGAGATCATAAAAATATGACCAATCGGTTGAATAATTGCGAGCAGGCAAATATTGATAAAGTAGTGGAAAATGCTACTAGACAAATAGAAGAAATTGAATATTTAAAAGAAAATCTAGGTATAGATTTATTAGATGATAAAACCAAAGAAGCTATGGAATACCGCTTAAAATATCCAGAAGCGTCTTTATTAGAATTAAGCGAAATCATTAGTTATGAAACAGGAAAACCAATTACAAAATCAGGGCTAAATCATAGGTTTAGGAAAATAAGAGAGCTAGTAAGCAGAATGAAAGAGAAAAGATAATATGAGATTAGAGACATTAGAATTAGAAAAAATTGATTATAAGAATAAAGAACATTTAAAGTTCTTAAAATTACTAATGAATTCTTCAAATATAAATTATTTGTGGGATTTATCAAATAAAGAATTATCGATAAACACTAATGGAAATGGATATATTGTGAGAAATAATAATAAAGAAAAAATTGGATATTTAAGCGTTTCTGATGTTACTGAAGCAATTTATGGAAAAACAGTAAGCATTTACTATGCAATCGAAGAAATGTATAGGGGAAAAAATTATGGTAAAGAACTAGTAAAACAAGTCTCAGCTTATCTATTTAATAATAGGGATGTTGAATGTATTGTTGCTCAAGTATCAAAAGACAATATAGCAAGTCAAATAATATTATTAAAGAGTGGTTATGTTAAGATATTTGAGGATGAGGAAGATATAAAATTTTTGCAAACGAAGAAATAAGGAAGAGTAAATATGTATAAAATAAAGCCAATTACAATTAATGGAAATAAAGCTCCAATAGAATTTAAAAGCTGTAGTATAGATGAGATAACAGTAATTACCGGCGGATATATCATAACACCAAGAGGAGAAATTATTGTTATAGATGAAAAGGAAGAACACTGTAATATATTTTCAGATTATATTAATGCTTATTTAGAACAAGACTCTAGAAAAATATATGATACATTAACATCTACTAAAATGTTATGTAATTTTGGCTGCTGTGTGTATTCAGGAATAAGATATAAAGAATATATTATGGACTTATCTGGAAATACCCCTCAGGATTTATGTAGTCTAACTTTTCCAGATAATATGTTAGAATTAACTGAAGTTCAGAAAATGATATGTAAAAAATTAATTGCATCAAACAAGTCAATTCTTGGTAATAGAGAAAAAATTTATATTCAATATGGAAATTTCCCAGATAATATTTACACCAAAGATCAAATAATAGAGATACTAAATCAAAAAATAAGTCAAAGAAGATACTAATAAAAAACATTAAAAATGAAAATGATAATAAACCAATTTATCAAAACTAAAAACAGATTAACCAAAATGATTATCTGTTTTCTTTTTCAATTACTTTATCCACAAGTCCATATTCTAGCGCTTCCTTACTATCCATAAAGTTATCTCTTTCGGTATCTTGTTGAATGGTTTCTATTTTTTGACCAGTATTTTTAGCAAGAATTTTATTTAGTTTATCCCTTAATTTTAAAATATGTTCAGCCGCAATTTTAATTTCTGTTGCTTGCCCCTGTGCACCACCTAATGGTTGATGAATCATAACTTCAGCATTAGGTAAAACATACCTTTTTCCTTTTTCTCCAGAAGAAAGTAAGAAGGCTGCCATACTAGCTGCCATTCCAAGGCAAATAGTAGAAACATCACTCTTAACAAAATTCATAGTATCATAAATTGCCATTCCCGCAGTAACAGATCCACCAGGAGAATTAATATAAAGACTAATATCATCATGATTTAGAGAGTCCAAATATAAAATTTGGGCAACCACACTGTTAGCTAGATTATCATCGATTTCCCCACTAAGCAAAATAATTCTATTTTTTAATAATCTTGAAAAGATATCATAACTTCTTTCGCCATTAGGCTCTTTATCTACAACCATTGGTATTAAACTCATAACGAATCACCTATAATTATAATAGTGTCAATCTCTTAATTTTATACATTTATTAGTTAGACAAAATATGCTACAATAAAACTAGCAATATAAGAAGGTGAATAAATGCTAGAAGAAATAAAAAAAGAATTAATCAATAATTTACAACAAGAACTACAACAAAGAAAAGAAATAGATAAAGAAGTCCACGAAGTGATTAAAGAGCGTGATCAAAAGCAACAACTATTCATTCAAAACTTATCTCAACTACAAACAAAGATAGAGGAAATAAACAAAAAACCTTGGCATAGAATAATTCATAGCAAAAAGTTAAATACGCTATATCTTCAGTATAGAAAAGAGTCTAATTTAGCTATAGAAGAAATGAAAAAATGGAACGACAGAATAGAGTCTTTATATCAAAAAATGCACGATTTGTCCCATGATGGAATTCTAATTGAAAAAGAAATAGATAGAATTAGAAAAGCGAACTCTTTATCAGAACTTGGTTTAACGGAAAGAGCGGCTTTAAATTATATTAAAAGTGATGATAAAAAAGTAATTCGAGCTGTATTTAAAGATATCAAGGACAGTCAACATTTGGAAACAAAAACCGATATTGAACGAAATATAAATACATTATATCAAACGAACTTATCTCCATTTGTAGTAGCAATGCAAAGAATAAGAATAGAAGATTTGATAAAAGAACTGATAGAAATAGGAATTATAATAGATGAAGATAAAATAAAACTCTTAGAAAGATTAAAAAAAGATATAAAATCATATACAGAAATGTCATATTTAACTAGAAAAGATCAAGAAACGACAGATTCTTTAGATGATGATTTTTATAATCAGGTAAAAGCAGATTTAGAAAGTATGCAGTATCATAGTTTTAATCAGGGCATTACAATTTCTAAAATCATGACATTAGCAGTTCTAGTGTCTATAGCAAAAACCAATAAAAAAAGAGTAGAAATTCAAAAATAAAAAAAGAAGAAAAGGGGAAAATATGAATCAATTAACAGTAAAAATTAATGGGAATTCCGTAGAAGTAGATTA
>CALVOY010000021.1 GCA_944350415.1 uncultured Bacilli bacterium
GATTTCATACCACCATGATTATTATGCCAAACCTCATTACCATCAAAATCATACTTTACGATAATTCCACCACCAGTAGTATGATTTCCCATTTCCATATTCGCATATATGCTTTGACCAATTGCTACATATCCATCTGCTGTAGCAATAACTTTATTAAAACGAGTATTAGTAACTACTTGATAATATTTCTCCCAAATAATGTTGCCTTCTTTATCATATTTAATGATCATAGCTTCTCTGCCGCCATCTTGTTGCTCCTCTTCACTAAATTCACCGCTACCAACTACAATATAGCCATCCGCTACACTAATAATAGAGCTAAAGGTAGTATTAATGCCTTTATCATACATTTTTTCAAATATAATTTCGCCACTGCTATCATATTTTATTAATTTAGCCTTCTCAAGCCCCTTAGTATAGTCATTATGTTTACTATATTTAAAATTACTGCTTCCTACAGCAACTATATCCATATCATCAATGATAAGAGAATTCAAACTATCATAGTAAACAGTATTGCGTTCATGCTCTATCTGATGATAAATAAAGTATCCTGCCTCTAGTAAAATAATTAGACAGCAAATAATAGAAATACAGATTAGCCATTTCTTAGATTTTTGAGTAATTACCAAACTTTTTTTAGTAGTCTTAGTTGAATTCTTCTTTCCATTAGTTTTCTGAGAACTAACTTTCTTTCTAGATTGTGGTATTGTCCTCTTTGATTGTTTTTTACTAAACTTATCTCCAATTGTATTCAGAATATTGTTCTTAATTTTTTCTACTTTGTTTGTTTTACCCTTATCAACATTATTTTGCTTATTTGCTACACTGTTTTTCACTACAGTAGATTTGCTTTTTTTTGAAGTCTCTACCTGAGAATCTTCTTTTATATTAGTAATAGTACTAAATTTAGGTACTTTTTTTGTTGTGGATTTCTTTTTAGAATTTTTGGATACCCCTTGATTACGAGTGCTTGACTTTCCTTTATTATTAGAAGAAGTTTTTGTAGATGTTACCTTAGTTGGCAGACTCTTTTTAGTGATTTCTGCTTTAACAGTACTCTTTTTTTTGGAAGAAACACTACGATTAGTATTCCTAGTATTCTTCTTTTCAGATGCTACTGAATTTGTCTTTTTAGAAACAGTAACTTTCTTCGTTGTAGAAGAAGCACTCTTTTTCTCTTTGCTTTTTTGGTTACTTGGCATCACAACCACTCCATTCTATGAATAGATTCCTAAATAATATTTCTTTTTTCCTCGTCTCACAATGATATATTTTTCTTCAATTGCTTGCTCTTTAGAAACAATCATTTCTAAATCATTGATTTTATTACCGTTTAAGCTAATACTACCACCTGTAATAAACTCTCTTCCTTCACGTCTACTAGCTACTATACCATGATTTACCAAAAAATCAAGTATATTTTCATCTTCTGAAACATGAAAAGTAGTAACACCATGGAATACTTGTTCTATCTCCTGACCTGTCAAACTAGAAACATCACCATTAAATAATACATTACTTAAGCGTAAAGCTTTCTCATATTCTTCCCTACCATGTAAATCGGTAATAATTTCTCGTGCCAAAGTCTGCTGAGCAATTCTTTTTTCTGGACATTGAAAATGTTCTTTTTCAATACTCTCAATCTCTTCTTTGCTTAAAAAAGTAAATACCTTTAAATAATGAATAATCATTTCATCATCTGTATTAATTAAATATTGATATAGCTCATAGGAAGAAGTTTTATCAATATCAAGCCATAACGCATTTCCTTCACTCTTACCAAATTTATGACCAAATTTATCTAAAATTAAAGGCATCGTAAAACCATATGCATCTTTTCCTAACTTCTTTTTGATCAAATCAATACCAGTAGTAATATTACCCCATTGATCAGAACCTTCCACCTGCATAATACAATCATATTTTTGATATAAATGTAGAAAATCATATCCCTGCATCAAAGTATATGAAAATTCAGCATAAGTAATTCCAGATTCTAATCTTCTACGAATAATATCTTTATCTAACATATAATTAACATTAATGTATTTTCCTACATCTCTTAAAAAATCTAAATAATTATAATCTTTCATCCAATCATAGTTATTAACAACAGTAGCCATTCCATTAAAAATCTTACTAACCTGCTTCTTAATTCCCTCTAAATTTTGATTCAAAGTTTCTTTCGCAATAATTTCTCTTTCACTAGTTGGTCTAGGATCTCCAATCAAACCAGTAGCTCCTCCTACTAATAAAATAGGATGATGACCAGCAAGAGCCAATCTCTTTGCTGTAACCAAAGAAGAATAATGTCCTAAATGCAAACTATCTGCTGTAGGGTCCGTTCCCCAATAAAAAGTAATTTTTTCATCATTGAGCTTTTTTTCTAAATCCTTTCCAGCAACATCTTTGACTAATCCTCGCCAAACTAATTCTTCATACAATTTCATAATATCTCCTCCTAACAAAAGAAAAATTCCTATAAAATAAGGACGACATAATCGTGGTACCACCTTAATTCATAGAAACTTATCTATCTCAATAGTAATAACGGACTATTCCGATTTAACTCATGGCATGTAATTCATTAGCATACTATGTTCATTTTCACCCACCATGAACTCTCTATCTATACATATACTAACTACTAAAAACCAATCACCGTTAAATTACACTTATTATATTAACATAAAATTCTTTTTATGCCAAATCTTTTTCATAAAAAGTAAAAAATGTAGAACTATCTACATTCCTTTGAATCTTGTATTATAAAGAAAGTTTCTATAGGATTCAAATCCTATCATTACTTATTTTTTGCCTTACGATCTGCAGCCTCTAATCTTTCTAATATTTCTCTTACAGCATCGATTGCTTTTTCACGAACTTCATTAGCTGCTTTTTCTAAAATTGGAGTTCCTTTTTCTTTCGCTAATTGAACCAATTCTCCACATTTATCTTTAATATCATTTCCCTTTTCTTTCGCAATCTTTAATACTTTTTCACGATCTAAATCACTAAGTTCTTCCTTAATCTCTTCAATTTTTAAAGTGATTTTTTCTTTTACTTCATCCATATCAATTTCTTTTGTTTTTTTTAATAGCTCTGCCATTTTTTCTTTTAGCTCTCTTCTAGTTTCACTTCCTGCCTTAGGAGCAAACAAAACACCAAGTCCAGCACCAACTAAAGCTCCTAATATAAACTTACCGGCTCCACTTTTTTTCTTATTTTTCTCTTTCTTACTCATCTTCTTCATTCTCCTTTGTTTTTCTTATTTTTCTATGAAATACTTTTCCAATAATAGCAGTAAGATTACCAACAATACTATCACTAATAGTGGATAAACTATCTGTAATAGCATCAATTGCATGGAAAAGACCATTCAAAGACTTAGTTTTATTATATGCATCTTCTAAAATAGCATTCGTCTGATTTACTGTTTTAATTAATTTGATTCCTAAAATAATTAATATAACTAATAAAATAATACCCAAAATATATAATACAACCGGAAAATATTCTAATAAAGAATCCATTATTCTTCACCATCCTTATACATAGAATCAATTAAGTCAAATAAATTATCTTCTAAATTTGCATCTTCTGGCACATCTGTATTTTTTACTTCTTCTTTCGAAGTACTACTTCTTCGTCCGGTAGCTTTCTCATAGCGAGCATCTTTGTAATCAATATTATATTCTAACCCAAGATCTTGAAAATATTCCTCTGCATCCGCAATTGTTACTTGATCAACCATAGGCTTCGAATGCTCACTTGTCATATCATATAATAAATTATCTTCTTCTGTCTCACTATCACTTACAGAAGTTACTGGAGCTTTATTCATTTCCTCCAATGGATCCAAACCACCATAAGCCTTTCTACGAACCGAATCTAAATCAGCATTTTTTCTGGAAACATAACTACTAACACTAGGCATTTTATCCTTTTTATCGATTACTTCCTCTTTTCGATAATTTTTATCTAAAATACCATAGATTGGAGAGATAATGGGTGTCGGTTTAAAAGCCTCTTTTAAAGGAGCACTATATGGTTTGTTACCTGAAGAACTAGAATAGTTAATAGAACTATATAGCTTGTCCGCACTTTCTCCATATAACTTCTTAGGTTCTTCTTTTTTTACTGGTTTTACATCTACCTCTATAAAGTCTTCATCTTCAAAATAAGGAAGCTTACTATCTTTTCTAGAAAGTTCTCTATCCGAATAATTCTCAATCTTCTTTTCTTCTATAGCCACCTGAGGGGATTTTTCCTCTACAGGAATGATAGGGGATTCCTCTTTCTTGACTTCTTTTGGTTCCACTTTTCTAGCAACTTCCTGCTTTTTAACTTCTGGTTCCTCTACTTCGATATATTCTTCTTCAAAAAAAGTATTTTTTAATTTCTCTAAAAGTTTCATATACACCCTTCCTTACTCTATATTTCCTTCTAACTCCAAGATATCTTCATCTTTACTATTCATACGGCCATCATCATATTGCTCTACATAATCTAAATAATCACTTTGCTCACCATTAGGCTGAAAAATATTAAATTGTTCTTCAGAATAGTTTAATAAATTTTCCCCAACCAACGACTCAATAACAGAATCATTAAATTCTATACTATTTAAAATATAAGCCATAACGGTAATTGTTTTTTTAAGATCTTGCTCACTAACATAAGCTTCCATTTTACTATAATGATACATAAATTCAATAAAGTAATTTGTAGAAATTTGTGTAATTTCTAAATAGCCCTTATTTCCATTGTAATCAATCGGTAAAGAATAGTAAGCATCTTGATTCTTAGTGTAATTACTATCAACTTTATGATAATAAGAAATCAAATCAACATACAAATACATTTTCTTATGATTATAATATAAAATAGAATTTTCTTTTTGATTTCTATTCAAACTAACTCCTTGAGGAAGAAAATAAGAATAGCCTTCCAAAGATACTGATTTTAAATTAGTATCATTACTAATAGTCGAATAAACAATTTCATCGATAGACTGTTTATCTATATAGACAACAGAACAACCACTTAAGAGTAAAATCATGGCACTTAAACACAACAGTTTCTTCATAATTCACCTACTCTGTTAATATTATACCAAATAATTAAAGAAAGAAAAATTATTTTTTTATTTTATTTTTTAATTTCAATTGAAAAAGTAAATTGCGTTTAAAGATATACTACTGAAATTTAGTTTTTCTATATTTTTATTTAATGATATAGGACAATATTTCTCTCAAAAACATTACTTACTATAGCAACACTAATCATTACACCATTATATAGTGTAGGTAAGAGTGTAGTTTAATTATCTCGTGCCGTTTAAAAAGAGTGCGAAGATAAAATCTTCTCGTCAATTTCTTGACCATAATTGGGGCATTGGATTGATTAGATCCGTGAGCACCTTTAGAACTAATAATATTATACCTTATTAAAATAATTTTGTATATGAAATATGGTAATTTTCGAAATTTTTGTGAAATGAAAAAGTAAATTGCTCCTAAATATTTGAAACTGAAATTTAATCTTTCACTTGTTTTAGTCAAGGACTAGGCTTGCCTAGTTCATCGAAAATCCTTGACTAAAAACTTTTATTATATAATTTTTTATGGCAAAAGTGCAGTCTTGTACTTTTGCTTATTTTTTATATAATATACTTCGATATATTACTTGTATTTTATGAAGGAGGAATATTTTGAAAAAGAAAAATACTTGTAATGTATATCAAAAACATTTGGATTTAAGTAAAAGAATTAAAATCGAAAAAGGTATTGAAGAAAATTTGAACTTTTCTCAAATTGCTAAAGAAATTAATAAATCACCTAGAACTGTTTCTTATGAAATTTTAAAAAATAGAAACATCGAACATTGTCTTTCATGGGTTGGTAAATATAAAACTTGTGAAAAAACTTCAAAGCCACCCTACGTATGTAACGCTTGTCCTTCTAGAAAAGGTTGTAGAAAGACTAGATACTATTATTATGCTGAAGATGCGCAAGGTAAATACGAAAAATTAAAAAGTGAGTCTAGAACTGGCATCGACATGACTTCTACTGAATTTAAAGAACTTAACAAAATTGTAAGTAACGAAATTAAAAATGGTCATTCTTTCGCAATGATTATCAGAAATCATAAAGATGAATTTTCTGTTGGTAAAAGAACTTTATATAATTATGTTGAAAAAGGATATTTAGATATTATTAATTTAGATTTACCTAGAAAAGTTAGATATAAAAAGCGTAAGAGAAACAACAAAGATATACCTAAAAAAGATACTAAAATTAGAATCAATCGCACATATGAAGATTTTAAAGACTACGTAAAAAACTATAATGATAATAATTTTAATATTAATATTGTTGAAATGGATACTGTTGAAGGTGTGAAAGGCGAATCGTTACTTCTTACTCTTCTTTGGAGAC
>CALVOY010000022.1 GCA_944350415.1 uncultured Bacilli bacterium
TTTTCTTCATCATATTCACCTAATAGATTATATTCATCTTTACCATGATCGGTTATTACAGTAATATTCAATTTTGTTTTTTTCATAAAATTCATTCCCATTTAAATTTCTAAGACAGATTATAACATAAGATTTGGTAAATGCAACTGTTATTTTTAGAAATCTAACTTTCATAATTCTAATACATATTTCCCAGGTTTTTTTTCATACTAAAATTAGAAGTCGGAGGTTTGTATGAAAAAATTTCGAAGAGTGAAAAAAGTATTCAAATTTTTTGTTTTTTTTCTGGTTTTTCTTGTGGTTGGCTTTTTGGGGTTGATATTATATATTAAAATGAGTCCAAAATTAGAAATCAAATCAGCCAATGCTTTCTTAATGTATGACAGTACTAACGAACTTTTCTTTCAAGGAAGTGGATCACAAGAATGGGTACCTTTAGATAATATTTCTGAGAATGTCATCATGGCAACCATTAATACAGAAGATAAACATTTCTATAAACATTTTGGTTTTGATCCTTTGCGTATCGTAAAAGCTTTATTTATAAATATCACATCTGGTAAAACTAAACAAGGTGCTTCTACTATTTCGCAACAGTATGCTAAAAATTTATTTTTAGATTTTGATAAAACTTGGGAACGAAAATTAGAGGAACTTTGGCTAACTTTAAAATTAGAAGTTGGCTATAGTAAAGATGAAATTCTAGAAGGGTATTTAAATACCATTAATTATGGTCATGGTATGTATGGAATTGAAAATGCGGCACAATTTTATTTTGATAAAGATGCCAAAGATTTAACATTGGCCGAGGCAGCTTTACTTGTTGGTATTCCGAAATCGCCTTCTAATTATTCTCCTTTGGTAAATTATGAACTATCCAAGCAAAGACAAGTAAATATTTTATATAGTCTGTACCAAAATGAAAAAATTACAGAAGATGAATATAATCAGGCCGTGAATGAAGAATTACATATTGTGGGAGAAAAAAATTATCAGGACTTATCCACTATTATGTATTATCAAGACGCCGTTATGAAAGAATTAAAAAGTTTAAAGCAGATTCCAGATTCTTACTTAGAAACCGGGGGAATTCGTATTTATACCAATTTGGATATGAATGCTCAAAGAATTCTAGAAGAAAGCGTTATGGATAATATGGATACCGATAAAGAGCTGCAAGTTGCTAGTGTTATGATGGATCCAAATACGGGAAAAATACTTGCTCTAGTAGGTGGAAAAGATTACAGTAGTAGTCAATATAATCGTGCTTATCAATCCACAAGGCAAGTCGGTTCTACTATGAAACCTCTTTTATATTATGCGGCTTTAGAAAATGGTTTTACTTCTAGTACTACTTTTATGAGTAGTGAAACTACCTTTACTTTTTCTAATAACAAAACATATTCTCCTCAAAATTATGGGGGTCAGTATGGAAATAAACCGATTTCTCTAGCTACTGCAATCTCTTATTCTGATAATATTTATGCTGTTAAGACTCATATGTTTTTAGGAGAAGATGCTTTGGTGGATATTTCTCGAAGATTAGGGATTACAGCTACATTAGAAGAAGTTCCTTCTCTACCACTAGGAACAGCTAGTATTAATATTATTGAAATGACTGCTGCTTATGCAGCTTTTGCTAATGAGGGTTATAAGGTAGATGGTCATTTGATTTCCCGAGTAGAGGATTTAAAGGGAAATGTATTATATGAGAAGAAAATCGAAAAAGAAAATATTTTAAATAAAAGTTTGACTTTCATATTAAGTGATTTACTAACTAGTACTTATGATTCTACTTTTATTGATTATAATTATCCTACAGCAATAGGAATTGCTCCTAAAATTAAACATAAACTTGCTTTAAAAAGTGGTACTACAGATACCGATCATTGGTCTATTGGTTATAATGGAGAACTAGTAACAGCAGTTTGGGTAGGATATGATGATAATCGATCGATTGAAGCAGCTGACTATAAGTATTCTCGAAATATCTGGGTAGATGCTATGGAAGGATATCTAGGAGGGCATGAAGATAGCTGGTATAAACAACCAAGTAATGTAGTTGGTGTTTTGGTAAATCCTATTACAGGAAAACCAGCAACAGAAAGTGATGAACATAAGCGTATTATGTATTATGTTAGAGGTACTGAACCTAGTAGTACAGATCCTGTTTTTGATGAAATTATGGAAAATAATTAAGAGAATCACATATTCTCTTTTTTTTGGCATAGATTTAAATGAAAGAAAGGAGAATCTATGAATCAGAATTATACAAATAATGGTGTAAGTAACTCTTCTTATATTCCTGATCAAAGTACTTATCCTCCCTATATGAATATACTCGGATATACAGGAAATACCAATAACACTCCTAGTACTACCCAGCCTGATCCGCAATATGCTGAAAACTTATTTGCTTTGAATTACGGAAAAAAAGTGACTGTTTTCTTTTCTTATCCTGATTCTATTGCATGGCGTGATAAAGCTTTTACTGGGACTATTCTAGCAAGTGGAAGAGATTATCTGTTATTAAAAGATGAGGAAAATAAGACGATATTATTATGGCTAGTATATATCAATTATGCTACTTTTGAAGATGAGATTTCTTTTTAAAAGAGTGAAATGAAAAGTTAAATTTCAGTTTAAGGTACGAATTGAGATTTGCAAGAGTAAATGGCAGTTTTTTCAAAAAAAAACTACCATTTTTTATATAAATATGTTAATATATATCCGAAATTTAATATTTCAATGTATGAAAAAAAGTATACACTTAATTTTCGTGCATAACTAAATTTCAGTATGTGATATATTACTTGTATATCAAAATTGATAGCTTTTGTGGTGAAAGGCTATCTTTTATTTTTGTAATTAAATAATTTATTTTTTAAAATAATATCTTTTTGTCCTATTTCTTTAATATCAAATAAGTTAATAATTTCACTAGGCAAAAAGTCTTTCATTAGGGTATAAGGATTATCACCGTTTAATGAATTTCTTTTAACAGAATTAATATGATTTAACATTAGATTTATATCATCTTGATTATAATTATCAAAAGAAATACCTTTTGGAATAAATCTTCTAATATATTCATGATTCACTTCGATTTTACCTTTTTGTTCTGAATGACCAGGATCACAGTAAAAAACTCGAGTTTTATAAACATGGTTACCATTAAATTCAATTTCGTCAGGTTTAGAAAATTCAACACCATTATCAGTTAAAATAATAGGAAATAGTTCGTGAAATTTTTCATATCCTAAAAGACCTTTTAGATAAGAGAAAACGGAATTAACTGAATCAGCTTCTTTATTTTCAATTTTATAAGCTAACATAAAGTTGGCTTGTCTCCAGAGAAGAGTAAGAAGTAATGATTCACCTTTAATACCTTCTACAGTATCCATTTCAACAATGTTAATATTAAAGTTATTATCATTATAGTTTCTTATATAATCTCTGAAATGTTCATATGTACGATTAATTCTTATTTTAGTATCTTTTTTAGGTATATCAGTATTATTTTTCTTGCGTTTCTTATATCTAACTTTTCTAGGTAAGTCTAAATTAATAATATCTAAATATCCTTTTTCAACATAATTATATAAAGTTCTTTTACCAACATTAAATTCATCTTTATGGTTTCTAATAATCATTGAGAATGAATGTCCCTTTTTAATTTCATTACTAACAATTTGATTTAAATTTTTAAATTCTGTAGAAGTCATATCAATTCCAGTTCTAGATTCACTTCTTAATTTTTCATATTTACCTTGTGCATCTTCAGCGTAATAGTAATATCTAGTTTTTCTACATCCTTTACTTGATGGACAAGCATTACATACATAAGGTGGTTTTAAAGTTTTTTCACAAGTTTTATATTTGCCAACCCATGATAAACAATGTTCTATATTTCTATTTTTTAAAATTTCATAAGAAACAGTTCTTGGTGATTTATTGATTTCTTTAGCAATTTGAGAAAAATTTAAATTTTCTTCAATTCCTTTTTCGATTTTTCTTCTTTTATTTAAATCCAAATGCTTTTGATATACATTACAAGTATTTTTATTTTTCAAAATATTCCTCCTCCATAAAATACAAGTAATATATCGAAGCATATTATAGGATAAATAAGCAAAAGTACAAGACTGCACTTTTGCCATAGAAAATTATATAATAAAAGTTTTTAGTCAAGGATCTTCGATGAACTAGGCAAGC
>CALVOY010000023.1 GCA_944350415.1 uncultured Bacilli bacterium
TGTTATAATCTGTCTTAGAAATTTAAATGGGAATGAATTTTATGAAAAAAACAAAATTGAATATTACTGTAATAACCGATCATGGTAAAGATGAATATAATCTATTAGGTGAATATGATGAAGAAAAGCAAAGAATTCATTATCAAGAAAGTCGTGATTTACTAACAGATGTCATTTTAGATTTAAAAAATAAAATTTTAATTCGCGATAATAAAGACTACAATTTAAATTATCAATTTTTAGAAGAAGTTATTACAGAAAATAGAATGAACTGGAAAGAACTAAATCAATCTATCATACTAAAAATTAAGACCCAAAAATTTAAGATTATGAATACAAAAATAGAAATTATCTATACTATATTAGATAGCGATGAAACAATTCAATATATTATAAAGTTTTAGGAGGAAATATGAGTATTATTAAAGAAGTAGAAAAAGTGATCAAAGAATGTATCATAAAAGCAGGATATGATGTTGAATCAGTTGTACTAGCTACAAGCAGTCGTCCAGATCTAGGAGAATATCAAATCAATAGTGCTTTTGATCTTGGTAAAAAGAATCATTGCAATCCACGAGAAGTAGCAGAAAAAATAGTAGTAGAGTTGGAAAAAAATAAAATATTTACCAATTTGAATATAGCTGGTGCTGGCTTTATCAATATTAGTTTTAGTGATGAATTTTATTTAAACTCTATGAATAAATTAATAGAAAGTTTAGATAATAATATCGATAAGCATGATAAAAAAAGAATTTTCATGGATTATGGTGGGGCTAATATTGCCAAAACATTGCATGTTGGTCATCTTCGTAGCGCCGACATTGGAGAAGCAATCAAACGATTAGCACAAACTTTGGGATATGAAGTAATTAGTGATGTTCATTTTGGGGATATTGGTCGTCAATCGGGAATGGTAATTTATGAAATGATGGAAAGATATCCTAATCTAGTTTATTTCAAAGAAGATTATCAAGGAGAAGAGGAAGAACTTCCTATTACGAAGGAAGACTTACAAGAAATCTATCCAACCGCTTCTTTAAAAGCCAAAGAAAATGAAGAAATAATGGCTAAAGTTAGAGAAATTACGATGCAGATTGAAAATGGTCATAAAGGGTACTGTGCTTTATGGGAAAAAATTAAAAAACTTTCTATGGAAGATATCAAAGCACTTTATCAAAGATTAAATACAACTTTTGATTTATATGAAGGAGAAACAGAATGTTATCCATATATCCCGGAAGTAATCGACATTTTAAAAGAAAAAAATTTAATCTATGAAAGCGAAGGCGCTATGGTTGTAAATGTAAAAGAGGAAACAGATACAGAGCCAATGCCACCATTAGTAGTATTAAAAGGAAATGGTGGAACTGTTTATCAAACAAGAGAACTGGCAACTTTACTATCTAGAGAAAAAAGATTTCAACCAGATGAATTTTGGTATTTTGCAGATAATCGCCAAGAGTTATATTTTAAACAAGTGTTCCGTGTTGCTAAAAAAGCAGAACTAGTTCCTGCTTCCACAGAATTAAAATTCTTAGGATTTGGAACCATGAATGGGGAAGATGGAAAACCATTTAAAACTCGTACTGGTGGTGTCATGAATCTAATAGACTTAATGGAAATGGTAAAAGAAATTACCAAAAATAAAATCAATACGAATTTGGTAAAAGAAGAAGAAAAAGACATCATTGCTGAAAAAGTTTCCATTGCCGCTTTAAAATATGCTGATTTTCTACCATATCGTAGCAAAGACTTTATATTTGATGTCAATAAATTTGCCGATTTAGATGGAAAGACAGGACCTTATCTATTATATTCTACGGTCCGTATGAAATCTTTACTAACAAAATCCAATCAAAATGTGGATCATATCCAAGTAGAGAAAATTGCTGGAGTAGAAAAAGAAGTTCTTCGTATTCTTCTAGAACTACCAACGATTTTAGATAGTTCTTTCGAATCCAAATCATTAAATGAAATTGCTGACTATTTATATCGATTAACTAGTAGCTACAATAAATTCTATGCTGAAAATCATATTTTAACCTGTGATGATCCAGAACTAAAAAACACTTGGTTAGCATTAACCAAACTAGTAAAAGACACCAATTTATTGCTTTTAAACATTTTAGCAACAGAAGTGCCTGAAAAAATGTAAAAAGAGTTGCATTTTATATAGAATAATGATATAAATTTAAATGATAAAAAAAGAAAGAGAAATTTTGAATATATAGGAGGAATACCATGAGTATAAAAAATATGACTAAGGAAGATTTGGAATTGTTGTCGAATAAGGACATTACCAATTTATTATTAGAAGAAAAAGGAAAGCAGACAACACCGGATTTATTTAAAAAAATCATTCAGTTATTAGAACTACCAGAATCCACTTTTGATCAAAAAATAGGAGATTATTATACTTCTTTAACAACAGATAAAAGATTTATTTTGTTAGAAGATGGTACTTGGGACTTAAGAAGTCGCCATAGTTCTGATAAGCTTGCTAAGATAGAGGATGAAGAGGACGAAGATTTAGAAGAAATAGAAGAGGAAGAGGAACAGGAAGAAATGGTAGAAGATTTTGACTCTATCGAAAGTGATGAAGACGATATTGATGATAGTGATGAAGATTTAAAAGATTTAGTAGTATTAGACGAAGATGAGATAGAAGAGACTGAGTAGTTCTCTTTTTTCTTTCCTGGATAAAAAAGGAATGATATAATAGGAATGGTGATAAAAGATGAATTTTATAGAAACAATGAAAACAAAAGCTAAAAAGTATCAAAAGAAAATAGTGTTACCAGAGACTATGGATGAAAGAGTATTAAAGGCAGCTGAAGTTGCCATCAAAGAGAATTTAGCAGATATTATTTTAATTGGCAAAAAAGATACTATTATTAAGGATCATGAATTGTTACAAGAAGCAACTATTATAGATCCAGAAACTAGTAGTCTTACTGAGTTGTACATTGAAAAATTAGTAGAATTACGAAAAGAAAAAGGAATGACGAAAGAAGAAGCTAGAAAGCTATTACTAGAAGACTATATGTATTATGCTTGTATGTTAGTTTTCGATCACAAAGCAGATGGGGTAGTAAGTGGAGCTTGTCATTCTAGCGCCAATACATTAAGACCAGCTTTACAGATCATTAAAACAGCACCTAATACCAAACTAGTTTCTGCTTTCTTTTTGATGGTAGTGCCAAACTGTGAATATGGAGAAAATGGTGTTTTTGTTTTTGCAGATTGTGGTTTGGTTCAAAATCCAACTGTAGAACAATTAGCAGATATTGCTGAAAGTAGTGCCAAAAGTTTTGAACAATTAGTAGGTAGTACTCCATATGTCGCTTTACTTTCTCATTCGACGAAGGGTAGTGCACATCATGCAGATGTAGATAAAGTAATCGAAGCAACTAGGCTGGCACAAGAACATTATCCACAGTATAAAATAGATGGAGAGCTACAATTAGATGCTGCAATCATTCCGGAAATAGCTAGTAGTAAAGCACCAAATAGTGAGATAGCAGGAAAAGCCAATGTACTAATATTTCCAGACTTAGATAGTGGGAATATTGGCTATAAATTAGTTCAAAGACTTGCCAAAGCAGAAGCCTATGGACCACTTACTCAAGGAATCAATGCCCCTATTAATGATTTATCTAGAGGATGTAGTGTGGAAGATATTGTGGGTGTAATCGCAATTACAGCAGTTCAAGCACAAAAATAAACAAAAAATCCAAAACTATGTTATAATAGAAACCACGAAAAGAGGGATAGTATGGATATTAAAAGGATAAAATATAGTCATGAATTACTAAAGCATAATATTAGATTAGAAAAAGAATTAAGCATGGTAATTCGGGAAATAGTTATTCAGCAAGAAGCATGCAATCACATTAAAGTGTGTCTAGGCTGGAATGGCCCATATCAAGACCGCGACACCAGTTTTCATACATGTTTGTTTTGTCAAAAAGATGATCCTGATTCACAATATAGAACGATAGATGCAACAAACTATAGGAAACTGAAATATAGTCATGGAGAGAATGAAATGATAAGAGAAAAGCGTTTATTAGATATTCAAAGCCTAGCTCTGGACATAATGAGAGAAAATCCCAAAATAACAGAAACGGAATTAGTAGAAAAATTAAATAAAATAATCGCAGAAGAGGAGTTAAAAACAAAAGAGATAGAAAAAAGATTAGGTTATAGACATATATAAGAAAGGAGAATATTATGCTAGAAAGATTAGATACCATTGAAAAAAAATATCAGGAAATTCAAACAGAACTTACAAATCCAGATGTGTATAGTGATATGAATAAAATGAAATCCTTATCCAAAGAAGCGAGTGATTTGGAAGAAACGGTTAATACTTATCACGAATATAAAAAGATATTATCAGCCATCACGGATACCAAAGAAATGGTAAAAGATCCAGAAATGGGAGAAATTGCCAAAGAAGAATTAGTATCATTAGAGGAAAATAAAGTAAAATTAGAAGAAAAGTTAGAAATTTTACTAATTCCAAAAGATCCTAATGATAGTAAAAATGTAATTGTAGAAATTCGTGGAGCAGCTGGTGGCGACGAAGCAAATATTTTTGCAGGAGACTTGTATAGAATGTATTCTCGTTATGCTGAAAAGCAAGGGTTTAAAATTGAGTTAATTGATGCCGAAGAAGGAGAAGCCGGAGGGTTTTCTCAAATTGAATTTATGGTAAAAGGAGAAGGCGCTTATTCTAAATTAAAATACGAAAGTGGATCCCACAGAGTGCAAAGAGTTCCCGAAACAGAATCGCAAGGAAGAATTCAAACTTCTACTGCTACAGTGTTAGTAATGCCCGAAGCAGAAGATGTAAATATAGAGATTAATCCTAGTGATTTAAGAATTGATATTTACCGTTCTTCTGGTTGTGGTGGTCAAGGAGTTAACACTACTGATTCAGCAGTTAGAATTACCCATTTACCAACCAATACGGTAGTTACTTGTCAAAATGAAAGAAGTCAAATTCAAAATAAGGAACAAGCAATGAAAGTATTAAAAGCCAGACTTTATGAACAGGAACTACAAAAGCAAGAGGAAGCTTTAGGGAATGAAAGAAGAAATAAAATTGGAACTGGAGATAGAGCAGAGAAAATAAGAACCTATAATTACCCTCAAAATAGAGTTACAGACCACAGAATTGGCTATACAACCAACAACTTAGACAGAATTATGAATGGTGCCTTAGAAGAAGTAATCGAAGCACTGATTACAGAAGATCAAAAGCGAAAATTATCTGGAAGTAATAATGAGTAGAATGATAGCAATTTGTCTAAGATGTGGAACGGCTCAAGTAAGAACAGATCTGGGAGAAAATTTTGAAAAAGGATACACGCTGTTAAAAAAGGAAACCTTTTGTCCTACATGCAATAAAAAAACCAATTTTATAGCCACCAAAGACATCAACAATTTACGAAAAAAACTAGAACAAAATCCCTCTAAACCACTAGATGGATATATTCTAAAGTTAATCAAAAGATAGGAAATAAAATGAAAGTAGAAGAATTAATAATTTATGGAAAGCAATTTGTTCACTCTCAGCATGCTAAAATGCTGTTAGCGGATTTATTAGGAAAAAATCCATTAGAGCTATTGACTTGTTTAGATGAAGAAGTAGCAGAAGATGTTGTTCAAAAATATAAAGATAAAATCAAAGCCATTCAAGAACAGAAACCAATTCAATATGTAATGGGAAATACAAATTTCTATGGAAATTCTTTTTTGGTAAATGAAAGTGTCTTGATTCCACGCTTTGAAACCGAAGAGTTGGTAGAAAACACCTTAATTTATATAGAAGAAATATTCTCCAATCCTAATTTAAAAGTAATAGATTTAGGTACAGGTTCCGGATGTATTGGTATCACTTTAAAAAAGAAAATGCCTAGTTTAGATGTTACCTTATTAGATATTAGCAAAGAAGCATTAGAAGTAGCTAAGAAAAATGCTGAGAATTTAAAAGCAGAAGTTAATTGCATAGAAAATGACATGCTTTCTAACCTAACCGAACAATATGATGTAATCATTTCCAATCCCCCTTATATCAAAGAAGAGGAAGAAATAGAAGAAATCGTGAAAAAGAATGAACCACATCTAGCATTATATGCTGGAGTGGATGGCTTAAATTGTTATCGGAAAATTTTAAAAGAGGCACCAAGCCATGTAAATAAAAGTTTTTTAATTGCTTTGGAGATTGGTGCTACTCAAAAGGAAGATGTAATAGCTCTAGCCAAAGAGTATTTTCCCAAAGCTAATATTATAGCGAAAAAAGACATGCAGAATCGCGATAGAATGATTTTTATATACCAAAAAGACTCAGGAATATAAGAAATTACGAATCCCTTATATTTGCTGAGTCTTTATGAAATACCATAACCAGTACCTTTTAGCAAATATAAAAAATAATAAGCTTCTGTTAATAGATTATCAAAAAAGATAGGTGCAATAATGAAGTAATAAGTTTGATCCAAAATCCCTTCAATGATTTTAATAAGAAAAGCAATAAAACTTTGTAACTGCTCAATGGATTCTTCATTTAAAAGTTTTTGAATTTCTGGAGTAATATTTCCTTCTTTATATCGTTTCATTTGTTCAGCAAAGATCTTTCTATAATTATCCGCATTGGTAATAATAGAAATTTGTTCTGGATCGGATAATCCAATAATGAATTGGCAAGCTTGCTTCATAGAAGTAGAAAACCAGTACTCGTAATTCACAACAAAAGTAGGATCAGCACTGTCTTTTTGTTGAATACGATATAAATCATTAGCATAAAGACTCGCTTCTTCGATCATATAAGTATAAATGAGTGGATATAAGTAAGAAAAAATATTATTTTCTTTCATACTATCTAACAGGTATTTGCAAAAATCAATAAAGTTTCTAGTCAACTCAAGGGAATCTTCATTCAATTCATGAATTTGATCTAACAGTTCTTGAGAAATAGTTTCTTCATTACCAGGTTCCAGATTTATTTCCTCTGTAGTTAAATTGGTATTAATATCTATACCAAATAGCTTCTCCGTTAATAACTCACAATCTAAACTATAATTAGTAACAAAAGAATCACTTTCAATAATTTCTTTTGGTAGTCTGTGGTTTGCGATAGGAATCAGTTTTTCTCTTAATTCCTCATAGCGTTTCGCCATTCCTTCGGCTACTTCTATATAAGATTGATTGTTTTGAAAAAACGATAGCTGAATATTTAAACAAAATTTATGCAATGTTTTTAAATAAAATAAGTTATTAATCAAAGACTGTTGAACATATAAAGCATCACTTAACATCTTTTCACCTCAAAAAATTATATGCATGAAATCAAAAAATATATAAAATTGTATAAAATTTAAAAAGAAATCTCATTATGAGAATAGAAAAGGTGATAAGATGAAAAAAATATGGATTATAATAGCATTGGTCATTATAATTTTTGCCGTAAACAATAAGAAAGAAGAATTAATGATTCCTAAAGAAGCAATTCGTTTTCGAGTAATTGCCAATAGTGACGAAGCAAAAGACCAAGATACGAAAATATTAGTAAGAAATGCAATTCAGCAACAGATGGTAGAAGATTTAGAAGAGACAAGAAGCGTAGAAGAGGCAAGAACCACTTTATCAGAAAATATCTCTAATTATGAAAATTTAGTTCAAACTACATTATTGAATAATCATATAGATCCCGTTTTTCAAGTGAATTATGGAATGAACTATTTTCCCAAAAAAGTATATAAAGGCGTTACTTATGAAGAGGGATACTATGAGTCATTGGTAGTTACATTAGGGAATGGTCAAGGAAACAATTGGTGGTGCGTATTATTTCCTCCTTTATGCCTATTAGAAGCGGAAGAAACAGAAGAAACTACAGAGGTAGAGTACAAATTTTTTATCAAAGAATTAATAGATAAATACCTATAATTTAAGAAAAAAAGAAAAATAAGAAGCTTTCTACATATCTTTAAGTAGGAGGCTTTTTTATGTCATTATTCGTAATTTTTATGTTAGCAGTAGGACTTAGTATGGATGCATTTTCATTATCTTTAATCTATGGAACTTTAGATTTATCTAGAAAAAGATGCAATCAAATGAGTATTATGGTAGGAATATTTCATTTTTTTATGCCATTATTAGGATATCAGATTGGAGAACTTATTTTAAAAATGATAAAAGTAAATCCTGATATCATCGTAGGAATTATCTTTCTAATATTAGGAATAGAAATGATGATATCTACCAAAAAGGATGAACAGGTTAAACTATTAACCACACTGATTTCTGTTATTTTATTTGCATTTACAGTTAGTATAGATAGCTTTTCTATTGGAATAGGGTTTGGAGTAGCCAATGTACAAGTGCTGTTACCATGTATTTTGTTTTCTATAATTAGTGCAATATTTACGAAATTAGGAATCACATTAGGTAAAAAATTATCGAATCAATTTGGTAGCATTACAACGATAATAGGAGCTTTTATTTTAGTAATATTAGGACTTACCTATATTTTTTAGAAATATTTTCATTTCCTCTAGTACCGATAACTTCTATACAAAAAAAGAAAAACAAAGTTAGATTTTAGTGATTATCTTTCTATTTTATGATATAGTATTATTAGTAAGAACGAAAGTGAGAAAAATAAATACAATATAGTAGAAGTTACTTGGAGGTACATATGAAAGTATTAGAAATTCAGGGTGGCAAAAAACTATCTGGAACCATTCGTATTAGTGGTGCAAAAAATGCAGCTGTTGCATTAATACCTGCAGCTATTTTAGCGGATAACGAGGTAACCATTTGCAATGTTCCAGAAATTACCGATACCGATGCTCTAACTGAAATTTTGCAGTATTTAGGAGCAGGTGTCAAAAGAGCAAGTGAAAGTATTTTAGTAGATCCTACCACGATAGAAAATAAAGAAATTCCTAAGGAGTTATCTACAAAGCTTCGTGCATCTTATTATTTTATGGCAGCCTTACTTGGAAAATATAAGTATGTAGAAATGTATTTTCCTGGAGGATGTAATATTGGTGCTAGACCTATTGATCAAACTTTAAAAAGTTTTAAAGCCCTTGGTGCAACTATAGAAGAATCAGAAAATAAATATAAAATCTATGCCAAAGAGTTAGTTGGTGCGTCTATCTATTTAGATATGCCTAGTGTTGGAGCTACCATTAATGCAATATTAGCTGCTGTAAAGGCCAAAGGTGAAACCATCATCGAAAATGCAGCAAAAGAACCCGAAGTGGTAAATGTAGCTGTCTTTCTAAATGGAATGGGTGCTAAAATTACGGGAGCAGGAACTAGCGAAATTAGAATTAGAGGAGTAGAAACCTTAAAAGGATGCTATACAGAAGTCATTCCAGACCGTATTGAAGCAGGAACTTATATCATAGCAGGAGCTTTGGTTGGAGACCATTTGAAAATCGATAATATTATTCCGGAACATGTAGAAATGCTAACTTTAAAGTTAAAGGAAATGGGTGTAAATTTAGAAATAGGACCAGATTACATTATTACTTCAAAAACAGAAAATTTAAAACCAGTAAGAATAAAAACCCAAGGATATCCAGGTTTTGCAACGGATTTACAACAACCGATAACTACTTTACTAACTCAATGTGAAGGAACATCTATTTTAGAAGAAACCATTTACGAAAATCGATTCCAAAATGTTCCTTATTTAAATGAATTAGGAGCGAAGATTGAAATAGAGAATAGAAAAATAAAAATAAATGGAAAGACCAACTTGATAGGAACTAGAGTAGAAGCAACCGATCTAAGAGCAGGTGCTTGTTTGGTATTAGCAGGTCTATTAGCAGAAGGAACTACTACAATTGTCAATATTGAACATGTTTTAAGAGGATATGAAAATATTGTTGAAAAATTAACCGATATTGGAGCAGAAATTAACTTAAAGGAAGAATAGTCTTCCTTTTTTCTTGAAAAAATATCCGGAAACTAAATAATGCTGTTTTAGAAAATAAAATAAAGGTAGCACCCTTTCAAACAATATTATTAAAAAAATTAAAAGAATTAAGCTTATCAAATGATAAGAATGCAATATATCAAAATATTTCTGAATCTTTAGAAGAATGCTTTCAAATTTTAGCGCAGTTAGAAAAGAAGTATTATTTAATAGAAACAATAATAGATTGGATAGAAGGAATAGAAAAACTTTCAGAAACAGAATATATAGAGAATTTATCTTTTGAAGAAACAGAATACGGGAAATGGATTATATTTAAGGATGATAGATTGGAAGAACTAATCACTCAAATATTTAATTCACCAATGTTAATGAATGAGCAATTAAGAGTCTTAATAAATAATGCTATCCAGAGAATAAAAAAATATTTGAACGATTTAACCTTAGAACAAAAAACAGAACTATTTATTCAAGCTATAGCATTATCTTATAACAAGAATTCTTTTCTCTTTTTCCATAAATATGTGACCTTAAATCATGTCTATAAAAGGAATTTCAGCAAATCATTTTTATCTAAAATGGAAATAATATATGATCGCTTCCAAGATTTAGTAGAAAGTCAATTACTTATTCAATGCAGCAATCAATCAGCAGTAGAATTATTAGGAAGTGTTAATATAGACTTTGATAATATAATAATAAGAGAAGAAGAAAAAAGTCTAAATTTGTAGAAAGAGAAATAAACTAAGAATAGAAAGATTTATTCTTTTTTTATGGAGGTTTTATGAAAAAGAAAAAATTAATAAAATATCTAGTGTTGCTAATATTAGTATTATGCGTATTTAGTATCTATTCTTTTTTTAGAACAGATAAATTAAATTATATTGCTTTAGGGGATTCTCTAGCAGAAGGAATGAATCCTTATGGAGAAGTAGGGTATAGCTATACCGATTATTTTGCCGATATGCTAAAAAAAGACAACAAATTATCTTATTACACAAAAAAATATACCAAAAGTGGTTACACTACCAAAGATATCATATCTGCCTTAGAAACCAATAATCAGTTAAAAAAAGACTTAAGAGAATCGGATTTGGTAACTGTTTCGATTGGTGCCAATGATTTTCTTCATAGCATAGACTTAAAAAGTTTAAATATTAATAATATTTTGGCCTTAAAATCCAAAGTAACAGAAATAATACCATACTTAGAAGTGTGCATTCAAAATATTAGAAAGTATGCGAAAGAATCTATGATTATCGTTGGCTATTATAACCCTATTCCCTTTTTATTTAATACCAGTGGAAATGATTTGGATGAATTGTTTGCTTATATAGATGAAGAATATCAAAAAATAGCAGATAAATACAAATGCGATTATATTTCGCTATACCAATTATTTAAAAAAAATTCGCAATTTTTACCGAACCCAGCAGATATTCATCCCAATCTAGATGGGTATAAAGCCATAGCAGAAGAGATTGTGAATCAGTTTTACAAGTAAGAATAAAAATATCACATAGTATATGGATGAAAAAGGACTTGAAAAGTAAAAAAAAGCTTGCTATAATAACAGTGCATTTAATTACTATGGCTTTAAAAGTAGTCATGGCGAAGAGAAGGCTCTAGAATATTCTAGATAATATCTAGATACGAAAGGAGAGTTATTATGAAAAAAGGAATTCATCCAGAAATGAAAGAAGCAACTGTAATCTGTGCTTGCGGAGAGACTTTTAAAGTAATGTCTACAAAAGATGAAATTCATGTTGAAGTTTGCTCAAAGTGTCATCCATTCTATACAGGAAAACAATCAAGAGCATCTAAGACTGGTCGTGTAGAAAAATTCAATCAAAAATATGGTCTTAATAATGAAGATAAAGCAAATTAGTTTTATCTTTTTTTTTATAAAAAATTCTAGAAATCAAAAGATGGAAATAAAATGAATAAGCTTAAATATGATATTTAAAAATAATAAAATTTTATCAATTTCATAATAGTTTTCCACATAAACTGTGGATTTTGTGTTATAATACCAACATAATAGAGGTGAAATGATGAAAATAGGAATCGCAAATGATCATAGAGGATATAAACTAAAAACAAAATTAATACCATACTTGTTGAAAAAAGGTTATGAAGTAGAAGATTACGGAGCTTTATCAACAGAATCTGTGGATTATCCAGATTACGGAATTGCTTTAGGTGAAAAAGTTAGAGATAAAGAAGTGGATTTTGGTATCGCTATTTGTGGAAGTGGTATTGGAATCTCTATTGCATGTAATAAAGTAAAAGGCGTTAGATGTGCTAAAGTAAACAATACCAGAGAAGCTAAACTATCAAGGTTAGATAATGATGCCAACATCATTGCATTAAATGAAAAAATGCATGTATTTGAAGCCAAAGATATTTTGGATGTATTCTTAAACACCAAATATCAAAAAGAAGATCGCTTTCAAAGAAGAATTGATAAAATAACGAAATACGAGGATCAATAACATGAGTGCAAAATTTTTTTTATATTTATTTTCCACTATTATTGTAATCTATTCTATAGATTCTATAAACATTAATCAAATTTTTAAAAAAAATAAAATAATGCAAGCCAGAATTTTTTATTTTTTAATTGCTCTTTGCATGATAGAATTATTAACTTCCTTCTTATATAATTTTTTTGAAGCAACAAAATTTGTGTAAAATAGTATAAAACTTTTCATTTTGGTCAAACTCTTAATGAGGTGAAAAAATGAAAAAGAGATTAGTGCTAAAACCATTTGTAATTCCAACTTTGTATACTGCTTTTGCTTTAGTTGTGATTGTAAGTTTATTTCTCTCTATCGAAGTAGCTAATGAAAAAGAGAATTTAACTTATGTCAGCAGTGCGATTCTAGATGAATATGTACCAGTGGTAAATATAGAAGAAAAAATCAAAAAACCTTTTACGGATCAGAGCGTAGTAATAGCCAATAATTATTATGACTACCAATCTACCGAAGAGGAACAACAGTCTTCTATTTTATATCATGAAAATACTTATATTCAAAATACTGGAATCAATTATCAATCAGATAATCCTTTTGATGTAGTTAGTATCTTAAGCGGAGAAGTAATCGAAGTAGGAGAAAAAGAACTTCTTGGTAAAAGTGTTACAATAAGGCATGATAACGAACTAATAAGTGTTTATCAAAGCCTAGGAGAAGTAAGCGTAAAAAAAGGTGATAAAGTACAAACTGGACAAGTAATTGGAAAAAGCGGAAGCTGTCAATTGATTACGAGTTCTAAAAACAATTTACACTTTGAATTGTATGTAAATGGAACTATTGCTGACCCAGAAAATTACTACGATAAAACGATAGGTGAATTCTAAAACTCTATCATAATGGATAAAATCACCAATATAATTTATTAGGTGATTGTTTCTATGAATAAGGAGATTATAAAAAGAGTAGAAGAAGAAGCAGAGTATCTTGTAAAAACCAAAAAAACAATCCGAGAAATTGCTAAAAAATTTAAAATTAGTAAGAGTACTGTCCATAAAGATATGAAAGAGCGGTTAAAAGAAATAGACCTAAAAAAATACCATATCATTCAAAATATCTTTCAAGAACATATTGAAATTAGGCATATCTTAGGTGGACAATCTACCAAAACAAAATACCTGCACATAAAACAAAATAATGAAAGGTGATAATATGCGTGATATTGGAATTGATTTAGGAACAACAAATATTTTAATTTATATCAAAGGGAAAGGTGTTGTATTAAATGAACCAAGTGTAGTAAGTATAGATACCAATACAAAAAAAGTGCTTGCTGTAGGGACAGAAGCGAAAGAAATGCTTGGAAGAACGCCAGGAAAAGTAAAAGCTATTAAACCAATGAAAGATGGGGTAATTGCTGACTTTGAAACTACAGAAGAAATGTTAAATCATTTTATTAAAAAAGCCATTGGTAAAAAAATGCTAAGCAAACCACGTATTTTAATTTGTTGTCCATCCAATATTACAGGAGTAGAAAAAAATGCGATCCGCGAAATAGCTGAGCGTATGGGAGCCAAAAAAGTCTTTTTAGAAGAAGAACCAAAAGTAGCTGCAGTAGGAGCTGGAATTGATATCTCTAAGCCCTCTGGAAGTATGGTAATTGATATTGGCGGTGGAACTACCGATATTGCAGTATTATCTTTAGGAGGCATTGTGACTAGTGATTCTATTCGAATTGCCGGAAATAGTTTTGATGAAGATATCGCTAGTTTTATTAAAAATAAATACAAAGTAATTATTGGGGAAAAAACAGCAGAGGATATCAAAACTAGTATTGGAACTGTTTTAAAAAATAGTAAAAAGGGAAGCTTAGAGATCACAGGAAGAAGTACAACTACAGGATTACCCGAAACCATTACTGTAATTAGTGAAGATGTACAAGAAGCTTTAAAAGAAGATGTGAAAAAAATCATAGAAGCAGTGAAATCAGTATTAGAAAAAACTCCTCCAGAATTAGCTGCCGATATTTCCGATAAAGGTATTATTCTAACTGGAGGCGGAGCATTAATAGATGGACTAGTAGAAAAACTTAGGAAAGATTTAAAAGTCCCTGTTTTCATATCCGATAATCCTTTAACCAATGTCGCAGAAGGAACCGGTATTTTACTAAACAACTTATATTTAATTGATAATTAGACCTAAATCCATGGTCTTTTTCTTTTGACATTAAGAAAAATATGATATAATGAGCATAATGAGGTGTAAATATGCTAGAGAGTGATATCGGAGTTTCTTTAAAAATGGTTGTAATCACATTTATTTTTAGCGTCCTAATTATGCCAGTTATGAAAAAGATCGCTCACCATATAGGTGCGATTGATATTCCTAGGAGAGATGAGGGAAATCGACATATCCATAAAAAACCAATCCCTAAACTTGGTGGGGTAGGAATCTTTTTTGCTTTTTTATTTGGCTATATGTTGTTTGGGCAGAATAGTGTTAAAATGAATGCAATTTTAATAGGGAGTTTCATTATTATATTAACAGGAATTATAGATGATATAAATGATTTAAGAGCATCTAGGCAATTAATTGCACAATTAGTAGCCGCAGCTGTAATTGTTTTCTATGGCGGAATTGTTTTAACAGATATTACAGCCTTTGGCTTTCATATACAATTTGGAATGTTCTCAGAATTAATAACGATTCTTTTTATTGTTGGTTGTATTAATATTATTAATTTCACAGATGGTTTGGATGGATTAAGCGGAGGGGTTACTTCTATTTTCTATATCACAACAGCAATTATTTGTTTTTACCAAGGAAGACTTGGAACATTAGAAATGACATTAACTCTATTAATGTTAGGTTCTACTTTAGGATTCTTAGTTCATAATTTTTATCCCGCAAAAATATTTGCTGGGCAATGCAGCATGTTTATGGGATTTATGATTTCTGTGATTTGTTTACTTGGATTTAAAGGAACAGCACTAACCTCTTTATTTGTACCACTTGCAATTTTAGGTTTGCCAATTTTAGATACTCTATTTGCAATCATAAGAAGAACATTAAAGGGTCAGCCTATCTTTAGTGCGGATAGATGCCATATTCATCACCAATTATTGGGTATGAATTTTTCGCACAGAGCTACAGTAGTAATTGTTTATATTATTAACATATTATTTGCATTAACTTCCATTTTCTATGTATTAAAAGATCCTTTAGCAGCAAAGATAATATATGTTATTCTAACAATAATTGTAGTATGGTTTGTTTGTTATACGAATATCATTACGGAAAAAAAACCTCCAAAATTAAAGGATATTAAAAATAAAATACAAAAAAAGAAAAAGAAGTAACTAACTTCTTTTTTTACGGTTAGGAGATTTCATATGATAAATTTTATTATTTATGAAGACGAAAAAAAGTTTAGAGAAAAATATACTACAATTATTTTAAAGTTGATTGTTGGTATGAAAGTTGCTTATCGAATTATAGAAATAGATCAGTATGATAATACCACACTGAAAATGGTAAAGAACTTAGTAGGTAAAAAAATCTATATTTTAGATATTGAAGTTCCTGGTAAATCTGGACTAGATTTTGCACGAGAGATTAGAAATAGTGGAGATTGGTTAAGTCCAATGATCATTGTAAGTAATCATGATCATTTAAAAAACACAGCGTTTACGAGTAGGATGTTAATGTTAGATTTTATCTCAAAATTCTATAGTTTTGAGGCTAACTTAAAAGAAACTCTACAACTATCTTTAAATATTATAGAACAGCAGCCATCTTTAAACTTTCAACATAATGATGAATTGGTTCAAATTCCGTATGATGATATTTTATTTATTGAAAAAAATGTGGATGATGTATATTCAACAGTAGTAACAAAGGCAGAGAGAATCATGATAAAAAAGACCATAGGAAAAATAGAAGAAATGTTAAAAGAAGATCCTAGATTTTTTAGAGTTCATAGAAGCTGTGTGGCGAATTTAGATAAAATAACTAGTGTAGAGCTAAGAGCATGTATTATTCATTTTGGAAAAATAGAAACCCCACTACTGTCTAGAGATAAAAAAA
>CALVOY010000024.1 GCA_944350415.1 uncultured Bacilli bacterium
GTTTCCCTACTTATTAGTTATTATCCTTCTAACTCAGATGATGTTTCTCTTTTAAGTTTAATCGCAGCAAATTATCCTTAAACAAAGATGTATTCTTATAACGAGGTTGTTGTCAAACTTTTAAGCAAGGGTATCTGTAGTCCATCTTATTTCGAAAAATATTTTGACGAAAGGTGGTGATAACTATGCCTAACTGTTTATTCATTGGTGTTGATGTTGCCTTAAAAGGTAATCAATTCTGTGTTATGAATTTTGATCAGCATGTCTATTTTAACCTTAAGTTTCCTAATAATCCAAAAGGAAACAATATGGCTATTAATAAAATTAAAGACATTGAAAGCAAATTCTTTTTCGAAAAAATCATTATTGTCATGGAATCTACTGGTATGTATTCTTTTCATCCTGCTTGTTATCTTTCTTCTAATGAATACTTAAATAACTTTCATACAGAAGTTTATCAAATAAATGCTTGCGACTTTGATAAATATAAGAAAAGTTTCCATGATTTAGAAAAAGAAGATGGTATTGATGCTTATATTCTTGCCGACTATGCTAGAGTTGGTAGAACTAAAGCTTTATATCCTTTTAGAGGTTCTCAATACATCGCTCTTCAACGCCTTACAAGACAAAGATATCATATTTGTAAAGAATTGATAAGAGAAAAAACTTATGTTATGACTAATTTATATCTTTCTTTCTCTGGTCTTCTTTCTTTAAACAAAAATGAATTACCTTTTTCTAATATGTTTGGAGCTACTTCTTCTGCTATTTTAGAAGAATTTATTTCTCCTGATCAAATTGCTGAGTCTTCTATTGAAGAACTTATGAATTTTATTGCATCTAAGGGGAAAAATCATACTAAAAACCCAGAAAGTAAAGTTGCTGCTTTACAAAAAGCTATTCGCTCTTCTTATAGACTTGACCAAACTGCATATGAATCAATTAACATCGCTATTGCCTCTTCTATAAACACTATCAAATTCCATCAAGAACAACTTAAAAACATTGATAAAGCTATTTTAAATACTATTCTTGGATTAGATTCAAATGTTTATAACATTTTATTATCCATTCGTGGTATTGGTAAAGTTTATGCTGCTGGTATCATGGCTGAAATTGGTAATATTGATAGATTCCCACACAATTCCAAGTTAGCTAAATATGCAGGACTTTACTGGAAAAGAAATCAATCTGGTGAATTTGATAGTCAAGATAAAAAAGTCTTCTAAAAAATCTAATAAATATCTTAGATATTATCTAATTGAAGCTACTGCGTCTTGTGTAAGACAAGGTTTCCCTTTTATTAAAGATTTTTATAACATCAAATATAATAAAGTTACTAAACATCAACATAAACGTGCACTCGTTTTATCTGCTCGTAAACTTGAAAGATTGATTTTTGGATTGCTGCGAAAAAATCAATATTACAAACCACTGAACTCAGTTCAAAATTCAAAGAACATTTAGATTCGTCTAATTTGACGAACAAATGTTTAGTATTTATACTAAACACTTTTTAGCGTGGGCTAATTTATTTAAATATATTAAAAATATATCTAAAACTATTTTAATTTAACTATTGACTATTACCAGATGTTCTTATTATTTGATACTGTTTGACTAAGTCTTTCTCCGTTAAAATGGCATTGGCTGGACTGGTAGAAGGTAAATAAATAGCTTCTATCCCTGTTATAGGAAAAATATATTTTTGATATAAAGCAAAAGCTTTCTTTCCCGTTGTATATATAGTTTGAATATTGGTTTCCTTCAATATGCTTGCAATATCATTAGGTATTACATTGGAAATACTACTATCACTACTTCCATTTATTTGGCAACTCTGAATAACATCCCACAGAGCAATCTTATATTTTTTTAATAAAGCCTTCTTATCTTCTAATGTTTTGGGAAATTCTTCTGCATAAACTTGACTAAGAACACTCCAAAAGCGATTTTTAGGATGCATATAATAAAAACCCTCTTCTCTAGATTTTACAGAAGGAATACTTCCTAAAATCAAGATTTCAGAATCCGGTTCAAAACAAGCATCAAAACTATGATTCACTAGTTGCTTCATTTTCTGAAATAACACGAATGCTTTCAATTACTGGTTGATTTTCTGCCAATACCGTACCATTATCGTCTTCTACTTCTACCTTAGCAATTTCATCTACAACTTCCATACCACGAATCACTCTTCCAAAAGCAGCATATCCACCATCCAAAGAAGTACTGTCTTGTTGAACAATAAAGAACTGACTAGAAGCTGAATTATAAGAATTATTACTTCGAGCCATAGAAATGACTCCTCTTACATGAGAAATGCTATTCTCTACTCCATTTAAAGAAAATTCACCTTTAATAGTTTCTTCACTACCACCAGTTCCATTTCCTAGCGGATCACCACCTTGAATCATAAAGCCATCTATAATGCGATGAAAAGTAAGTCCATCATAAAATTTCTCGTTTACTAAGTTCACAAAATTAGTAACCGTAATAGGGGCAATATCAGCATCCAACTCAAGTTGAATAGTCCCATAATCCTTCACGATCATCTCTACATAATGTTTTCCAGATAATAAATTAGCTTGTTCTTTTTCTTTATTTTTTTGATTAATTAGTGCATTTGCTCCTAAAATAATCAATAATACCACAATAGCACCAACTACAAAAATAATATTACCCATATTTTTATTTGAATTTTTCATATGAAATCCTCCTTTATTAGTCTTCTATATTATAAATGAATTATTTTAAAAACACAACTTTTTCTGCTATAATGTAACTGAGGTGTTTGTATGACAATAGGTATTATTGCTGCCATGGATAAAGAAATTAAAAAATATCAAGAAATATTTCAATTAATCCAAACAAATCAAGAATTCGATATTTGGGAAGGAAACTATAAAGATAAGAAAATTATTTTATGCCTATCTGGCATCGGTAAAGTAAATGCTACTATTACTACACAGTATTTAATTGATATTTATCATCCTGATTATGTTATCAATTCCGGGTGCTGTGGAAGTTTGATTGAAACAGGTAAAGTATTAGATACCATTCTAGTAAGTTATGCAACTTATCATGATTTTTCACCACTTCGTATTATGAAAAGTTGTGTTCCTGATTATGGAAAAATCAAAGTAGATCAAAAATTATTGGAATTAGCAGAAAATATTTTAAAAGAAAGTAAACTTCCTTACCGAATCGGTGGGATTGCTAGTGGGGATTGTTTTGTAACTTCTCGTACTATGCGCGATGATATTTATCATCGAACTAACTGCATTGCAGTAGATATGGAAAGTGCTAGTATTGCTCATACTTGCAGAAAAAGTCAAATCCCTTATTTAATTATTCGCTCTATTTCTGACTTCGCAGACGGAGTAGAAGAACAAGAGGAGGAAGCTGCTAAAATTGCCGCTACTTTAACATCCCAAATTATTGGCAAAATATAATTTTACTTTACCTTTTATTTTTATTGATTTAATAAACAAAAAAACTATCCGTTTTATAAAATAGATAGTTTTTTCTTTCATCTTTTCTCAAATAATTATGGAGTAAGCACAATACGGAATGAACTATAGGTTACTTTTGCACCAGATGCAGGTGAGAAAGCAAAATTACCTGAACTACTGCCTGTTGTGGGACGACCTCCACGATAGAACCAGGTTCCCGCAAAATGACTAGAAGAATTCACAAATTGACCATAGTCTCCATACCAACTAGATTGATATCTAGTAACACTATCTGGATCTTTCTGGCTTCCAAATGACCCCATCTCCCCTGTTGCATCTCCTAAAATTCGATTATTATAATTATGAACTGTTGTAGATGTATATTCATCATAATACTGATTCCAACTACTATTCGTAAAAAAATCAGGATAAATACTAGTGATTCCGCTACTTCCTCCTGTTGCGCTAACACCGGATGAATATCCCATTACAGTATCCCAAGCTCCTCCACTCATATCATAGATTCCACTCTTATTTCCGGTAGTAGAAGCAACATTTGATAAACTATTTAGATAGTTTACTGTATACGTTCCATCTACTCCTAAAGCTGTAGATTCATGCCTATTTCCTTCAATACTAGTAGAACTGTTTCCTACAGTCGGATCCTCAATTCCTGCATATCCGGTTATATAGGCACTATTATTGTTGACTCTAACACTGGTTTGGGAACCATAAGCGCTATGTTGTAAATAAGCTACTGCTCCCCACTCCGTATTCTTCATCATATGAGATTCATCGCTTCTTAAGTAGTTATAACTAGCATCAAACATATTTCCTAAAGTAAGATTTCTCCAACTATAGACATTCGGTTTAATAATAATTTTACTAGAATCATTACTATTTACTTGGGCTTCATCTGGTGTAGTTGCTCCTTCATATCCGGTTTCAAATTTTCCTACCCAGAATCCATTGCTATCAAAAGCTAAGAATGCTGGATGTGTCATATAATCTCCTACTTGACAACTTCCACTTTCCCCTGCTACTCCTGGTGTTGTACATTCTCCAGTATTACTATCACTAGTATTCGTTAATCCAAACTTAATATTGATTTTCTGTTCTTTCGCTTCGATACTCGTTAAACTAGAATAATTACCTAAATCCCATAATTGATAACTATACTTTGGAATCCATACAAAATAACTTTCGATATTATCTTCTGGTATTGTTTCTCCATTTTGATAAGTAATCCCTTCATCTTTTAACACTACAGCATTTGCCCAATTCTTCTTTTCATAGCTATACCACTGACTAGTAATATCTGCTTTCGTTACGGTTCCATCTGCTGCTATTTGAATGGGCACTAAATGATCTGTTAATACCGGATCTGCTCCATTTAAAATACTCTCAGTATAAATTCCTGTTGGTGAGGATACGATTTCTGCATTTGCATATACATTTACAGTTAAAGTAAATGTTTTTCCATTCATACTTCCATCTGAAAAATCGGTATCTTCATTAACCCACATTCTCAATCTAAAATTCTTTTCATAGTTACTACTATTTGCTGGTACAGTATCCGTATAGAGTGTTTTCTCAGTTATATTTTCTGGTACAGAAATACTAGTTTGAGCTAAGTTACTATATTGATCTAATAATATTTCCGTTTCCATATCCCCCTTTATTTCTGTTAAATATACTTTCACTGCACTTGGATCTAGTGTAGAATCACTCTTCATTCTAGCTGTTACTTCGTATGGGATATTAGCATTTCTAGGAGTAGTACTCGTTACTTTAAAATCAAAAACATTTCCTTCTCCTACTTGAGCTTTTCCTACTTCATCGCTTACCGGGAAAGCATTACTAATCGAAATTCCTCTTCCAACTCCTGATACTTCCGTATAAAGAAAGGTAATGGAACCTGTTGTCATACTATTTTCGGTACTTCCTTCTTTAACATATTGAAAGAAAGCATATGTTACTCCTACTGTAATTACTACTACACTAATTACTGCTAATATCATCCAAAACATACTTCTTTTCTTTTTTATATACCCTCACTACCTTCCTATTCTCTGATGAAATACAAAATAAATTTTTCTTCTAATTTTTAGGTACTTATATATCATCCATTATTGAGTTCCTAAATATTCTTCCAATGTTAAATGATTATCCATTATGATTTTCGCTACTTTCTTTCCAACATAACGAAAATGCCAAGGCTCATAGGAATAACCCGTAATCTCTATTTTATCCTTTGGGTATCTTAAAATAAATCCATAATTGCTGCAAACACTAGCTATCCATTGATATAGCTTTTCCCTGGTTTCTAACTCTTCTTCGGTATAATACTTTGTAAGCCTTTCCTGGTATTGTTTTAAATTAGAAATAGTAATATCTAAAGCTAAACCTGTATGATGTTCACTAGCCCCTACTGGTGCAACCTTCTCATATAATTTACTTTCATCAGTATAAACATTCTTTAATTCCTCGATCGCCTTCTTCTGTTCTTCTAAAGAGCGATACCCACTAGTAACAGAAACTTCTATTCCCTTCTGGTGCAAATGCTCTTTAAATGCTAAATAATGACGATAAGTCTCTTCTTCTACCAAAATTTCCTTACCTTCAATATCAGTTGTTTTCGTAAAAACCATATCCTTAAAATCACTTGGCTGATAAATATGGTTTCTATTTACTAAAATTGTATAATTTTGAAACATTTCCTTTC
>CALVOY010000025.1 GCA_944350415.1 uncultured Bacilli bacterium
TAATTGTTGTATCAACCCATACTCCATATTCTTGTGATATGCAATTGGTATTTATGCACTTAGTATTCCATACATAATTATAATAAGATGCTGGAGTTTTAATTTTTCTTTTAGTTAGGTATTGTGCTATGTAGTGATAAGTATTCCCCTTTAATGCTAAATCAAATATTAATTTAACAGTTTCTGCTTGTTCAACATTCACTACTAAATGATTTTTGTTAGTTGGATTTTTCATATAACCAAAAGGGCATCTACCGGATACATATAATCCTTCTTTCATTCTAGAATGTAAACTGGTCTTAACTTTTTTAGAAATATCTTTAGCATACATATCATTCATTATGGCTTTAAAAGGTGCTATATCATTATTTGTATTATCTATAAATGTATCTATACCATCATTAATAGCAATATATCTAACATTTTTATTTGGAAAATACTTTTCTATTAATTCTCCTGTACCTATATAATCTCTACCAAGTCTAGACATATCCTTAGTAATAATCATATTAATTTTTCCAGATTCGATATCTTTAATCATTCTTTTAAATGATGGTCTTTCAAAGTTTGTTCCAGTAAATCCATCATCCACATATTCATCAATTAAATTATAGTTGTTCTCTTTGATATATTGATTAAGTAGACTTCTTTGACTAATAATACTATCTGATTCAATGTTTCCATCATCTCTTGATAATCTTATATAAATTCCTACTTTAAAACTACTACTACCAATCATTAATTACTACTCCCTTCACTTTGGGAATAATGAGTATGATTGAATGTTAGCTCCTTTTTTATATAATTGCAAGTCTCATTTATTTTTTTATTTAGTTCTATTTTTAATACTTCAGTTATTAATTCATTTAAAAATTTTCCATTTTTTTTAAACTTTAAATTAACTTTGTATTTAACCATAGAGTTTAATACCTCCAATAAATTCTATGGCTTTAATTTTTGTTTTAGTAATATTATTTAGTATGCCTGTAACATACCTAACAATATTACTTACTATCATAAACCTCCATTAACTTAAAAAACATTATATTCATATTCATATTCATATTCATCACCTAACCATTTCGTTTTTATAAACTTATTTACATTTTCTTGTATCTAGCGTATCTATATATCCGATTTCTAGTAGTTCTACCATTAATTTAGTTATGGAAATATTATAGAATTTTGAAAGTAATTTAATTCGTTCAAATAACTCCTCAGGTAAATATAAATTAAATCTTCTCATATACATCATCTCCTTCACATGATGCATGTTACCTCCACAAAAAAGAAGAGTCAAGTCTTTGACTATAGAAAGTTTTGTCTACCATCCTAAAAACATTGATGATTAATCAAATTATGTAACAGCAGGATAAGAAGATGGTGCATATACACTAACTTTTCCTTATAAAATAAGGGTTCGTATATGCACCATTCTTATTTCGTACTTACGAAATTCATCCTACAAAGTGAGATGATATATGAGATAAATCTAATAATAACAATAATTTATAGCACAAAAAATCATCCTAATTTTTAGTTTTCACTAAATTTTATAGGATGATTGAATTTTTATAAATTTTCTATGTTCGCAATTATTCTAGAATAGATTAATACCAATATAGCAATAACTGCTAGCAATCCTTTAAAAACTATCATATTATCTATTATTCCTGCAATCAATATTAAAGAAAATCCAATAAATCTTGATAAACATGTTAAAAACGAATTAACCATTACATGTTCCACATCATATTCTTCAATATTACATTCCTTTATTAAATCACCTTTTTGAGTATTATATATTGCATCAAAAATACATAATCCTGTCGTACAAGCAAAATTATAAATTATTAGCGTTATTTTCCCTATATCAATAACTAATCCCATAGTCCCAATAAAAATCAAAACAGAAATTGCAAATAATATGTATTTAGCATTATTTCTATTATAAAACTTTTTATATAAGTACATAACTACAATTTGAAATATTGCAAAAATAGTTGTTAAAATTCCTAAATTTAAAGACGTTTTAAAAGTCATTATCGTAATAATCGTTACTAATGTTTTCATAGGATCTTCTACTATTCCATATAATAAATTTGATTTATAGTATTTATGTACCCTTAAATCTTTTTTTGATTTTATTGTATTTATATAATTTTTTATACTAAAATTTGTTGTTTTAGCATTAACTTTATTATCTATTTTTATTTGTAAAGATAAGATTATCTGAATTATTGACAATGCTAAAACATATATTGCAATCTTTGTAAATGAATATAATTCTATAGTTGAACCTATTATAATTGGCGCAACTATATGTACTATTGTACTAGCTATTTTCTTAGTTGCCATATAACCTTTCCTATTACCATTGTTCGTTATGCCTACAAATATCATTTCATGAGTTGACCAATATAAGGTTTCTGATATACCACAGAAAATTGCAACTATTATAAACATATTGGATAGTTTATTTCCTAATAATACTATAAACAAAATAAATATTGCTCTTATTATTATCCCCAGAGATAATATTTTGGTTTTACTATACTTTTCATCTTTTATAAATTTTCCGATGAATATAGAACCTATTGAATGTATAAAGTTAATAATCATATAATATAATGATACTTGTATTATATTATCATTTGTTATTTTCAATAAATATGCTACTAGAAATGTTTCTGCAAATAAAGCTGTTATAGTATATATTAAATCACTTGAAATTAAAAACATTTCATTTTTTTCTAATTTTTCACTTTTCACAATTTACCTCCTATTTTATTTATATTATCGCCCACGATTTTTAGATTGAAACATGCTAATATTATACCATGTAAAAAGCAAATCCTAAACTAGATTTGCTTATTTTCTCCTGAAATTTCACATATTCATACTCATTATTCCCCATAAAAATTGTATCCCCTGCTTTTACTGTATAGGTATTCTTCAAAGACCCTCCTGGTGCAATATAAGGAACTCCAATATAATTAGCTACTGCTCTTACTACTGCTTCTACATAATCTAGTAGATAATTTTGTAGTCTTACTACATCATTAGGATTATCAATAAATCCATACTCCAATAATAATGATGTTGTATTAGGTGTCTCTCTCATAATATAATAATAGTCTTTAGAAGGATCTTCTGGCAAACGTCTTTGATAATATTTGCGCATTATTTGTCCTTCTTCACCAATTGATTCTAAAATACTCCTAGCTAATACATCCGTACTTCGCAATGGATATAGTATTTCGGCACCTTCCCCACCACCTGAATTAATATGATTAGATAAAATTATTACATTAGGAGTAGTTCCAAAGGTATTATTCATAGTATTTAGCCTTTGCTGTCTAGTTAAAGTAACATCACTATCCCTTGTGATTGCTACAGGAACCCCTAATTCTTTAAAACGATTATACATATAGTTTGCAGCTTTAAGAGTAAAATCCTTTTCTTTTAAATTTCCACTTACAGCCCCTGGATCATCCCCACCATGTCCAGCATCCACTATTATTTTATAATCTCCCATATATATTCCTCCTCATAATAATCTATGAATTAGAGGAAAATATGTTTTTCTTTTTCTAAAAAATTATATTAAAAAAGGACTATATTAGTCCTTACTATTCTGTCTTCTTGAAACTACTGCAATTATTATTAATCCAGCAATCACTATAACTGCTACAGTACCAACAATATTACTATAATCTGGCTTGTTATTAATAGCTTCTATTACATCATAACGATTGTCACTTTGATAAACTTCTAGAATTCTTTCAATCAATTGATCTCCCATAGTTTGATCAGAATCACTACTTACTATACTATCTGCAGAAAATCCATTTGGATAAGTGTATTCTCCAACAATAATATAAGGAACCCCACTAGCAGTATCTCCCATCATTTCAGCAGCTTCTTCCATTAGAGCAGCATTATCTGCATCGCTCCAAACTTCATAAGTAACTAAATCAAAATAGTCGCCATATTCTTCTTCAATACTATCGAACCATTCTAACGCTTTCTCACAAAAACCACAGGTTGATCCTCTAAACATATATACCTTAACCGGTTCTTTATTAGCCTCTGGTTTTTCTATTTCGGCTTTTACTCCAGCTGGTAAGAAAGTCATCAATACAAATAAAATTACAAATAACTTCTTAAATTTTTTCATGCTTCTCTCTCCACTTCTATTTCTCTCACTTCTTATATTATATAATAAATAAACTTTATAAGTAAATATTATTTATTATAATGTTAAACCTTTTTGATTTTGTCACCTTTTAATTTTTTGAAAATGTCACCTAATAATATATAATACATATCTTGAAAGGATGTGTTTTATTTTTGAAAAGAAATAAAGAGAAAGCTTTAAAATTATTAAAGCAGAAAATTAATGGTGAAATTAAAATTACCTACTATGAAATAACTGTTAGAACAGGTTATGGGTTGATGTATTTAAACCAATAGTTAGAATATATAAAAATCATAAATTATATAATACTAGAATGATTGAAGATCATAGAAAAGATCCTATTAAAAAAGAACAAAAAAGAATTCAAGATCAAAAGGAACTTGAAAAATTATTTAGAGAACGCGATGAAAGATTAAAAGCAAGGGCGAACAAAGTGAGTTCATCTTGACCCTTGCTTTTTAGATTTCATAATTATAATTTTCTTTCCAATAAAGGTTAACTTTATTGCTTAATCATCTTATCTAAAAGGTGACATTTTCAAAAAATCTTAACATATTATTTCTTATAATCATTCAAAAAATGATAAGTTTTTTCATCTTTATGATAACCAATCAAGGTATTCAAATTTACATTAAAAGCACTTTTAAAAATACTATATTCTACATAATCATTATCCTTTTTCAATTCTTGAATTAGCTTCTTCACCAATAATCTCTTACTATCTTGGACCTGATCATGATTTCTTTCTGTGAATCGACAAGCACAATTTAAAAAATCTAGTTCATGATATTTAGCAAAGCTAATAATATCCTTTTCTCTGACATAATACATTGGCCTAATTAATTCCATCCCTTGAAAATTCGTGCTATGTAATTTAGGCATCATTGTCTTGAACTCTCCTCCATATAAAACACTAAGCAAAATAGTCTCCATCACATCATCATAATGATGACCCAATGCTATCTTGTTACATCCTAATTCCTGGGCTTTATTATAAAGACACCCTCTACGCATCCTAGCGCATAAATAACATGGAGAGTCTTTGATATTATCCACTATCGAAAAAATATCAGATTCAAACATCGTAATTGGAATATTCATTATCCTAGCATTTTCAATGATTTTTTCTTTATTTTTTTCATTATATCCTGGATTCATCACAATAAACTCTAAGTCAAATTTTATCTTGCCATGTTTTTGAATTTCTTGCATACATTTTGCTAATACAAAAGAATCTTTTCCACCAGAAATACAAACGGCAATTTTATCATTCTCTTCGATCATTTGAAATTCTTGAACTCCTTTTACAAATTTAGCCCAAATATCCTTTCGATATTTTGTAATTAAACTATTTTCTATCTTTTGATATCTTTCCATAGTACACCTCAGAATCTAGTAATACTATATCATAAAAAATCAAAAAGAAAAACCATATTACTATGGTTACTCTTCAATTTTAGTAAGGGTTACCTGAGCTGTTTTCATTTTTCCATTTCTCATATAATTAAGCTCTATGGTATCTCCAACATTACATTTATATAGTTCATATTTTAAATAAGCGGCATTAGATACTTCTTGACCATTCACTGCTAAAATAATATCACCTTTTTTTAATCCCGCTTTTTCAGCACCACTATTTTGACTAACATTAATTACGACAACTCCTGATTCAATATCTTCATCTAACATAATACCATTTTGATATAATCCATAAACATCCGTCGCATTTAGCATCGTAATTCCAATCAATGGTCTTTCTAATTCTTTTCCTTGTTCTAGTTCATCTACATAGTTCATAGCATATTCAATTGGGATCGCAAATCCCATACCTTCAATTTCAGCTTCTACTAATTTTAATGAGTTAATACCAATTACTTCTCCATTGATATTGACAAGAGGTCCTCCACTATTTCCTGGATTTATGGCAGCATCAATTTGAAGAACTTGCATTACAAAATCATTGGTTGAAGCAATACTAACTTCTACCATTCTATTTTTTCCCGATAAAGTTCCTCTGGTTACTGTTCCACGATACTCATATCCTATTGGTGAGCCTACTGTAAATACAGTATCTCCGACATTTGAATCTTCGCTCGTTCCAATCTTAGCTACTTGACTAACATGAGATGCATCTATTTTTACTACAGCCAAATCTAAATATTCATCACTACCAGTTACAGTTCCCTCTATTTGATCATCATTTGATAAAGTAATAATTACTTTATCCGCCCCATCCACTACATGATGATTGGTCATGATGTATCCATAGTTTTCATCTTTTTTATAAATAAAACCACTTCCTGAAGAAGCTAATCTTCCACCTTGATAATTCTGAATTGTGACTGTCGCATCATAAATTTCTCCTACAGCCGTTGATATTCCCGTTTCATCAATCGTAATATCATTGCTACATTGAATAACTCCTGTTGTGTAATTAGAGTTATTAGAAACATTACTTAGCTTTTCATTTTCGTTTACTTCTACAAAATAGTACATAGCACCTCCTCCTAATAGAAATGCTACTAACACTGAAGCTAGTGATATTAATTTTCCTCTCATTCTTCCACCTTCCTTGTAATATTTGCTAGCTGAGTCCAATTTTCTGGAAATCCCATTCGATCTAATACTTTACCAATCGGAATGGTCTTTAAATTGTACTCTAAATTATCAATTGCATGCTCTATTTCAAGACACATATCTTTAAATTCATTCTCCTTTATCATCTGCTTTATCATGATAATCAGTGCAAAAATATCGTTCTTACCATAAATATATTCACCATCCATTTTATCAATACCCAATAATCTATGATATAATGTATTGTTAATTGCTCTTTGGGTATGGTTTTCAAACACAATATCTTCATGAGCACATAAATTACGATAATTAGATAGAATTGGTAAATACATTTCTAATATATTCACATCCAAATGATAAATATCGGCAATTTGTTGTTGATCCCCTTTCTTTAGTATGGCAAATAATTCCCCAACAATGCCAAAAGATAATACTTTTACTAAAATCCATAGAGGAATATATCCGTAATGCTCAATATAGTGCTTAGTAGCGCTATGTTGAGGACCGTTGATTCTTACTTGTCTTTTCATTTTTTTGATTAAATCTTGCACTTGCCTTGATTTCTGTGGCACATTTGTAAAGTTTTTGGATTTTAAATATTCACTTTCTTTGTACCCATACTTTTTAGATAATTGATAGGAGATGATAGATTTGATATTATTTTCGATTACTAATAAATTTTTAAAAATAATATTACGAAAAGTTCGATCAAATAGGAATAAGCTGTATAGTTCATCAAAAGTGGTTCCTGATAAAAAACGCTTTTCTGATTCTGACTTTAAAAAAAGATGACGATATCCACTTAAAAAGAAATAATTTTCGCGTAATAATACTTCTTTGGCATATTCTTTATCAGGAATAATCATTCCTTTATATTCCATAATCATAATCTGCTCTTCTAAATTTTTAAATTCTTTATTACTCATCTATCTCACCTAGCATAAATTATAACACAACAATTGTGTAAAATATATGAAAAAAATATGAAAAATTATGTTAAAATATATCTATTGGGAGGAGACAAAATGGCAGGTACTATCACACATGCATTTTTTGCATTAGATTTATATGATCGTCTCAGTATCCGAAGCAAGGAGTTACTAGTAGATTACAAAGAAGATCTAAAATTTTTTGCTCAAAATACCGATATTTTGTTTTTTTATAATATTACTAACTTTAAACGCGGAAAAACAGTTCGTAATTTTGGATATTATAGTCAAAAAGTAAATACCTATGAATTTTTCTCTACACTGATTAATTATATAAAATATAATGGACATCAGTATCATCCTCAAGTTATGGCTTATTTATACGGAATGCTTTCCCACTACATTTTAGATAGTACAATGCATCCTTATATTATTTATAAAACAGGGAATTTCGATAAAAAAGATAAAACGACTTATAAATACAATCATCTACACAATGAAATGGAATCTTATTTTGATAATTATTTGCTCACAATTCGAAAAGGAAGCAATCCATATAAATTTAAATGTCATCGTTTTTGTTTTAATGTAGATTCTTTTGATCCTGCACTGATTGAAGTAATGAATTTTACTTACAAAGAAGTTTTTGGAATTTCTAACTTTGATCAATACTATTTAGTAGCTGGAAAGCAAATGAAATTTTTTTATAGGGTATTTCGATATGATCCTACTGGTTTAAAAAAAGCTTTTTATCAAATCATTGATTGGACATTTCCTAAAAGTTTTCTAAGAAAAGTACCATTGTCTTATCATATTAATAAAATGGGAAAAAAAGAGTTTTTAAATCTTGAACACAAACGCTGGTATAATCCAACAGATAAAAGAACAAAAAGTAATGAATCTATTTTAGATCTTTATATCAAAGCTTTAGGAAAAACTACAAAAATGATTCACGAGATTAATCAATATCTTTACTATGATAAGAAGATTAATTTAAAAAAAGTAGTTGGTAATTTAAGTTATGAAACTGGAAAAGATTGCGATAAAAAAAGAGAATTGAAATATTTTGAATTTTAATTCTCTTTTAAAATTGATTAATGTATAAGTGTTTTTCCAATTGTTTTCTCTTTTCCTTAAAAATAATACTTCCTCGTAAATTCGTTTCCCTATTAATATAGGCATCTAAAAAAACACATTTCTCTACCTCAGTTAATTTATGAGGAATATACTGTAAATATAATTGGTAAATATGGAAATTCATAAAATAAGATCTCGAAGTAATATACTTAAAAATAAAATTCTTATGTTTACTTAAAAAATTTCTTAACTCATCTACTTCCTCCAGCTCTAGGCAAAGCTGAAAGAAAAAGTCTGAATCTGCATTGTGTTCTTTATCACACATATTTACCATGTTATCAGCGAATTTATTCATGATAGCAAATTTAGCATCCGCTAAGGATTCTATAATGGGCATTCCAAATTCATAATATTCCAATACTATTTTTGCTTTCGTTTGAATTGGCACCTGGTAAATTTTTAAAGATTTATTGGATAGATTCATGTTATCACCTCTTATGTATAAAATATATCCTAGTTTCTGAATAATGTCATATTTTTTTGTTCTTCTGTATGAAAGTGGAAACTTTCCCCAATAATAATATTGGGTGATAAAATGTTTTATAAATATTTATTGGTTAGTGAACAAAATACTCCTATTTTATACTTATATGTAAATGATAGTTTTGAATTTGCGAAAGATCAAGAACCATCGGTTTCTACTAATATCTATCAAAAAACAAAAAACTATTTGACAAGGGTAAATATTCCTTTTAAGGGAGATAAAATCTGTTTTGTGAAAAATGGCATTATTATTGGTTCTATTTACTTAAGTGATTATGATTTTTTACATAATAGACCTGTAGAAATCATTGAAGCTGCTACTAGCGATAAACTAATTGATTTGGAAAAAAGTAGTGGTATTATTGAAAGATTAAAATTAGAAGAATATGTTTTTGGTGTCGTTAGTGGTGAAATGCCGGCTATTTTTCATGAGGAAAGTTTAAAAGCTCAAGCGGTAATTGCTCGTACTTATGCGTTAAAAAGATTGAGTCGTAATCTACCTATTAAAAATTTTAATTCTACTCAGATTTATCGAGATCATTCTTATTTAAAAGATATTTGGGGAGCTCAATATGAAAAATATCGTGCTAAGATTATTAAGGCCATTCATGATACAAAAGATGAAGTAATTAAATTCGATGGTGACTATATTGATGCTTATTATCATCTTGCTAGTAATGGCCAAACAGAAGATTCTCGTAATGTTTTAAAACTAGCTTATCCCTATCTAGTTAGTGTTCCTAGTAATTGGGATGTCAAGGAAGAAAAAGTTAGTCGTAGAATTGTTCCCAATGATTATTTAAGCAAACTATTAAATATCAAAATTACCAAAGATACTACTGTCGATATTATTATGAAAACAATTGGACACAGAGTAAAATATATTAAATTTGGGGATAAAGTATTTGATGGGTTGATTCTAAGCAATCGATTAGGACTTAATTCTAATGATTTTACGGTTAGTATTGAGAATGAATATACTACTTTCACTACCTATGGTCATGGACATGGTCTAGGTCTTAGCAAATATGGGGCAGAAGCTATGGCTAGAGCAGGATATCATTATAAACAAATCATTTCTCATTATTACCCGAATACTTATATTGAAAAAGTTAGTCATTAAAGTAACTAATAACACTATCAGTAATTATTTTGGATAATTTTCTTTGATAACTTTCTTGTTGAAGAAGATATCTTTCATTAGGATTAGATAAAAATCCACATTCGATTAAGACTCCAGGAACTGTTGTATTCCGATACATATAAAGATCCGTTGTTTTCAGTTTTCTTCTCGATCCTAAAGCTGTTTTAAAATTATTCATTAAAATAGTAGCAAATATTTCATTTTCAGAATTAATGGGGTGATACAAAACTTCTGCTCCACTTTCACTAGTATCTTGATAATAGTTGATATGAATTGATAAATATAATTCAGCATTATAGTTTTTATACATGAGGATTCTTCGATATAAGTCTCCTCTTTTTTTTCTCTCATCCCATTCGCTAGATAAATCGGTATCTGTTTCTCTCGTCATATAAACAATAGCACCTTTTTCAATTAGTTGATCTCTTAAAATGTTGGAGATTTCTAACACGATATCTTTTTCTTGAATTTTCCCATAGCTAGTTCCAGGATCTCTTCCTCCATGCCCTGGATCCACAAAAATAACTCTACCTAATAGTGGCAATTCATTTGTAATAGCATCTACTTTGGTTAAAGTGATAATTCCAACTAGAAAAAGACTAATTACTAATAGTTTATATCTTGTTTTTGTCACATTAATCACCTATTTAAGTATATGTTTTTTTCTTCTGATTATTGTTTTTTCATTTTTTCTTTTGAAAAAGTTACCAAAAATCGACAATTTTCGACAATTTACGAGAGTGAAAGATTACTTTTAGTTAAATGTGATAGAATGGATTGTGTGGTGGGGTGTTTTATGATTAATGTTATTATTTATGAAGATAATAAAGAAATGCAAATATTATACCAAGAAGTTGTTCGAAACTTTTTTCATTCACAAAAAATCAAGATTAAATTTCATATTTTTTCTTCCTATGTTAGAAACTTAGAAAGAAAATTAGCTAGTCTTCCAGGTAAAAAACTATTTATTTTAGATATTGAAGTACCAGGAAAATCGGGACTTGATTTAGCAAGAACTATCCGAAACGAGGGAGATTGGATGAGTCCATTAATGGTGATTACTAGTTATGAAAATTTAAAAAATACAGGATTTACTAGTAAGGTACTAATGTTGGATTTTATTTCTAAAAGAGAGAATGTTAGAAAGCGATTAAAAGAATCTTTAGAAACGGTTTACGATATCTTCCATATGAAAGATGCTTACACTTTTCAATATAATGGAAAATTATTTCATATTCCTTTTGATGATATCTTATATTTTGAAAAAGATTTGAATGATAATTATACTTTTTTGTATACAGAAGATTTTGCTTATAAAATCAAAGAAAGTATTACCCAGATTGGAAAAAAACTAGAACAGCATCTAATGTTTCTAAAAGTACATCGTAGTTGTATTGTAAACATTAATAGGATTTCGATGTTTAATGTAAAAGAAAAGCGTATTTATCTAGGGAAATATTCAACCAATCTAATCACCAGAGAAGGTAGAGATTTTCTAAAAAAGAAATTAAGACCTATGCATATTGTGAAATAGAATCATTTCTGATTATTCTTTTCTAATCAAAATAAAAGAAACAATTGAAGTTGTTTTTTTTATTTTGAAATTTTTTCAAGTTATTGGCAAAGATATTTATTTTATGAAAAAAAGAATCATTGCGATTCTTTTTTCTATCCAATATCCTAACGTTTTGAGAATTGTGGTGCACGACGTGCTTTCTTTAATCCTGGTTTCTTACGCTCTTTCTTACGAGCATCACGAGTAATAAATCCAGCTGCTTTTAAAGGTTTTCTAAAACTATTTTCAGAATCTTTAGCAGTTGTAGAATCATAACTTAAAAGTGCTCTTGTAATTCCTAGACGAATTGCTCCTGTTTGACCAGAAAATCCTCCACCAGTAACATTTACTTCAACATCAAATATTTCATTGGTTTTAGTAAGTACTAAGGGTTGCATTAAATCCATAATAAGAGTTTCATATGGTAAATATTCATGAACATCTCTACCATTGATTGTTACTTTACCTTTACCTGGAATTAACTTTACTCTAGCAACACTAGTTTTTCTTCTACCTGTTCCAGTATAAACTTTATCTTTTGCCATATTATCCTCCTACTTTAACTCAATAACAACAGGCTTTTGAGCTTGTTGATTATGAGTTTCTCCTTCATATACGAATAATTTCTTATACATTTGTCTTCCCAAACGGTTATGTGGAAGCATTCCTTTAACAGCTCTTTCCATCATTTCAATTGGATATTGTTCTTTCATTACTCTTGCTGTTCTTTCTCTTAATCCTCCTGGATACATAGAGTGGTTATAATACATTTTCTTATCTAATTTGTTTCCAGTTAGCTTAACATCTTTAGCATTAATAATGATGATGTAATCTCCACAATCAATGTGTGGCGTATAAGTAGGTTTATGTTTTCCCCTTAACATGTGAGCAGCTTTTGCAGCTACTTTTCCTAATGGTTGATCTTTGGCATCAATCACATACCATTTGCGATCAACAGTTTCTTTTTTTTGCATAAAACTTGTCATATATATTCTCCTTTTATTTGTTCCCTTCTCAAATATGTTTTCCCAGGACATAATCAAGAATTTGGAATATATAAAATGTACCAGTTAAAATTATATTAAATTATATAGCAAAAGTCAATCAAAAGTTTAATAAATTGCTATAAATAAAGCAGGTTAAGCTTCGTTTTATGTTTTTATCAGTCACAATAAATTATTCTTTCATTCTTCTCTTTACAAGCGCTCATTTATCAATACATTTTGATACTTCATCACAATATATATCATAACTAGTTTTATAGTAGTTCATAGATAAAAATGAGCCATTTCATCTGAATATTTTTAAACATTTTATCCAATCATCTACTGTTTTTATTTAATATCATTCATGAATACCAAACCTTTCTTAAGTAAAGACCTTCAGCTGGAGCAGTCTTAACTGATTTGGTTCTATCCTTTGCTTCTATTATTTGACTTACATCTTGAGCTTCTTTTTTACCACTACCAATATAGATTAAAAGACCTACCATATTTCTAACTTGGTACTTCATAAAACCATCGGCTTGAAAGCTAATTTCAATGATCCCATTTTTCTCTTTTATGTTTGTTTTTAATATAGTTCTAACTTTATTTTCTCGCGCATCTTCACTAGATACAAAAGAAGTAAAATCATGAGTTCCTTCAAAATACTGAATTGCCTCTTTCATTTTATCTATATCTAAGGGTCTATTATACTGATAAATATAATTTCTTTCCATAGGATTATATTCACCAACATTAATCTTATATATATATTCCTTTTTCTTAGCTGAAAAACGGGCATGAAAATTTTCTGATACTTTGGTTACTTTGATAACATGAATATCTTCTGGGAGATTGGAATTTAATCCTCTTTTTATTTTTTCTAAAGTAGTATCAATATTTAAATCAAAATGAGCTACTTGATTTAAAGCATGGACCCCTTTATCTGTTCTGCCAGATGATTGAACGGAAGTATATGTCTGTTTATTTAAATAACTTACCGCTTTTTCCAATTCATTTTGAACGGTTCTTAAGTTTGGCTGCAACTGATACCCATTAAAATTGGTTCCATCATAGGAAAAATCAATTCGATAGCGCATTTTTACCTCCCATAAAAACAAGTTAGTAAGGCGAAGATAATATGGATTAACAAATAATTTGTATCCCAAGTTTCCCAAGTTGGTTTTTCCATATATGTTCTTTTTTTGGAATCATTATAGAATCGCAACTTGTTTATTTGCATAAAATCTTTCATCTGTTCTTTGGTTTTGTAATAAGCTTTTTTGATAATAAAGCTAACAAAATGAATACTATAATTTAATCCATAATCATCTTTTAAGATCATTAATCTTTTTAAATTCTTTTTAAAATATTTTCCAAAATAAATTGAGCAAAGAATTTTATAGGTAATCTGCTTTTGTTGAAAACGATAGAGTGTACTCTCTAGTATATATCTTAATTCTATAGAGCGTGTTACCTTTTTCAACAGAGCTGTGTATATGATTAATATTCCTAATTTACTTATCCACAAAATTTGTGGATAAACGATTGTTAGCAGAGCAATTGCTGTTATAAAAATATTTATTTTAAACAAATTAGGATATTGCTTCGTGATTAACAGCAAAAATAAATTTACAAATATTATAAAAATGGAATCTTTGCATACTAATAATGAGAATAAAACAATAGCATAGCAAATTACCTTATTCATAATATTAACTTCTTTAATAATAGAATCTGTATTAAACATGTTTATACACATCCTTTATTAAATCTCTAATATCACGATGAAAAGAAAGTTTGATCTTTTTTTCTTTTGCTAACATAGTAAATTTAATTAGATCAGGGATATCGACATCATTTTCTTTTAAAAGAGAAATATTTTGATATACTTTTACTGTACTATCTGTTGCTAAAATACGCCCTTTTTTTAAAATTACGATATCATCTGTTATCTCATACAAAAGATTACAATTATTACTAGTAATAATAATAGTTTTTTGATACTTTTCTTTTAACACTTTGATTAGTTTTAATAACTTTCTTTGATTTTTATAATCTAATTCTACAAATGGTTCATCAAAGATAATAATATTAGGATTATAGATTAAACTAATAGCTACTTGTAATAGTTTTTGTTCGCCACTAGATAGTACTTTGATTTCTTTATTTAAATATGTTTTATTTAATCCTACCATTTCTAAAGATTGCTCCATCTTTTTATTTAAATCTTTTGGTTGATAGGCTAAACGCGATACTAGAAATATGATTTCTTCTTTTACATTATCTGTAAAAAATTGATTCTGCCAGTTTTGATGAATTAAGCAAACTTCTTTGCGAATCCATTTTAGATTTTCTTTATTTAAAAGAGCATCTCCAACTGTAACAGTACCCGTATAATCTAATTTTACGGCATCTATAATTTCGCATAATAATGTTTTATATTCACCAGTAATACCAGTGATATGATTATCTGCTATTTTTAAATTGATATGATCTAGAATTTTTTTATTTTTATAACGGTATCCTACATTTTTTAATGTTATTTCCATAATGTATTCACCATCCTATCCATATCCATTTCCATTCCTTTTGTAAGTTCATAAAATTCTAATTTTAATGATAAGTCAGCCATAAAAGGGAGAGACAATCCTAAGCGATTTAATAAAGTATCTTCTTTTAATACTGTTAATGGCTCTCCTTCTATCACAATATTTCCTTCATTTAAGATAAATAAATAATCCGTATCTAAAGTATCTTCTAAATTGGTTGTAGTTAAAATGATTGTTAAATTATATTTCTTTTGATACTCCTTTAGTGCCTTTTTTACCTTTTGTTTTATTTTAGAAGTCATCATCGAAAAAGCATTGTCTAATAAAAGAACCCTTGGTTGATGTAAAAGAGAAATTGCTAATAACACTTCTTGTTTTTCAGAATTTGTCAAATCTTCCGTTCTTTTATCTAACAATTTGGATATACTAAATAACTTCGCAATTTCTAGTATCTTTTTTTCTATTTCTGCAGTTTCTTTATTTAAATTTTCTAATGGAAATGCCATCTCTTTGTACACATTTTCAAATAAAAAGGCATTTAAATTGTTTCCCAATACTACTCCTAATTCTTTAGAGTGATCTTGAATGCGATTATTATCCACATAAGAATAACCTATTGTGATAGTATTTTGACTAGGAATAATTCCTGCTATTAATTTTATTAATGTGGTTTTGCCACTAGTATTGTTTCCAGCAATACTAATATAGCTTCCTTCTTTTACCGAAAGATTAAAGTCTTTGAAAATGGTAGTTTTGCCATATTGATAATTTAAATTTTTGATTTCTAAAATATTTGCCATTCTACCACCTCATTTTGTCTTATTATTATACTCGATAATCCTAATGAATTCAACGAAAAAAATACTATTTCTAGTACTTTTTTATTTCAATTTTTTCTTTTGAATTCGATATGTAATTTTCATTAATGCTTTATCTGATATAAATCTTCCAAAGAATTTGGCACATTTTATTTTAAACCCCGGGATAATCAATAATTTTCCTTCTAACATTTTATCGATTGCATATTTCGCTACATCATCTGCTTTTAAAGGTTTTACAGAGAATTTAACTTCTGCTACATTATTGAAGTTAGTGTATACAGGTCCTGGACATAAACAGGATACTTGGACATTTACTTTTTCTTTTTTTAATTCATAGTTAATTGCTTCTGTTAATCTATAAACATAAGATTTGGTACTGTAGTAGGTTGACATTAATGGTCCTGATTGAAATGCTGCAGATGATGCTACATTTAAGATATATCCTTTATTTTTTCTTTTCATATCTTTTAAGAAAAGTTTCGTTAAAATATGAACTGCTTTGATATTAATATCAATCATATTTAATTCTTTTGATAGATCTGTTTCTGTAAAATTACCACATAATCCAAATCCTGCATTATTAACTAAAATATCAATATCATCATTTTTTACTAATACATATAATGATTTTATATCTTCTACTTGCGATAAATCCATTACAATAATTTTTGGCTTATGTTTTAATGTTTTAGCTACTGCTTCTAGTTTTTCTTTGTTTCTTGCCACTAAAACTACTTCGTATCCTAATGTATCTAAATATTTAGCTATTTCTAAGCCAATGCCAGAAGAAGCACCTGTTACTAAAGCTTTCATATTACCACCCTAAATTTATTATATCACTCATTTATGTATTTTTAAAACACTTTTTACATAGAAAAAGTATTTATATTCTATAATTTTTTGGCAATTTGTATCACTAAACTTTCATTCTCGTTTTTCGAGTATTGGTTTACTATGTTATTTAATTATGACTTCAGATTTTACACCTAAAGATTTTATATTTTTTATGAGTCCCTTTTTCTCGAATAAACTTTCCTTTTCGTAATTTTGACTACTTCATTAGGCAATTCAAAGCTATTATAAAATTTAGGAATCTTTTCATTTTGTTGTAATAATGTTATTTTTTTATTTAAGAATTTCTTAGGATCATAGATCACAGCACTACTTTTTAATTCACGGGCTATTTTTTCTTTCTTTTCACTGTTTATAGATCCTCTATATTCATCTATTGGTTTGATACTAACCTGTATTTTCAATTCATTTACTAAGATTTGATTTTTAATCACTGGTATTTCTTTTCGAGTATTATGTAATATTACGACTTCTATTCTTTGAAGACCTCCAATTTGATAAGGGCATAAATAAACTCCTAAAATTTTGTTACCGTATTTTTCAATATAGGGAATGGTTAATCTTGAGATAGAATCCGACACAATCTCTTTTACTGGTTTTTTCTTTCTCATATTATCACCTTAAAATTCTTTTACATGGAAAATTATCATCTAATTTTTCTGTTGCTTTTAATTCTCTATAAATTCTTAATTCTGTTTCATTTAAATGATTACTAATATCTATACTTGCTATTTGGCTTTCTAATAAAGCTAAACATTGTTTATAAAATTCTTTTCTTTCCATAGTAGAAAATACTGGTTGCATCTTTTTGCTGGTCTCAAGTTCATCTATAGCATAATAAGCATCATATTTATACCAATTATTTTGTAGGTTTTTCTGACTATTTTGAAAATTTTCTAAATTACCTTTATTGCAAACAACATAATCTAATGGATGAAATTCATCACTACTCTCATAGCAATATCGACCCAATATTTCTTTAATTTGAGCAATGGTTCCATAAGCAGTCATTGCGAGCGGATTAACATAGTGAGTTGCCATTGTATTGGGAATAGAAACTGTCTCTTTCTTTATAATTCCCGTTTTTATTCTCTTCATTAATTTAGGAGATATTTCGATTCGATTTGCATATAAAGGGAGACTATTATCTTTATCATATATCTTCTTGTATTCTTTAAGCTTTCCTTCTTTATCATATAAAATTTCAGAATTTTTTAATTCTTGAGCTAAAATAACTTCTCTTGCATGCATATAAACATGTGAGAAATCTGAATCATTTCTTATTCTATTGGTTACACGCATGTTTCTAACCTTAATGTATATAGGATCCCCATAATCTTCTTCCCAATTTGGTATTACTTTATCAACTACTGTTATCAATTCCACTTCTATATTATTACTTTTTTTATTTTGATAACTTTGAATATATATTCCTATTACATTACTATGCTTGATTTGTATTTGTGACATACCTATAATCGTTCTTGCAAATTCATTATCTTTATCATTATTTATCATCATAAATCCCTCCTAATTTGCTTACTTCTTAAAAATATAAATAATGTATTTCTATTATAACAAAAAGAACTACCATTTGGTAGTCTCCTATTATTATTTTACTAATTCTAAAATAACCATTAAGGCATCATCGCCTTTTCTTTCAGCTGTTTTTAAGATTCTAGTATATCCACCATTACGATCTTTATAACGAACAGCTAGTTCATCAAATACCTTTTTAACAGCTTCTGTATCATTATGTAAGAAAGCAAGTGCTTGTCTTCTAGATACTAAGCTGCCATTTTTTCCATAAGTAATCATCTTATCAACAAATTTACGAACTTCTTTTGCTCTAGTTTCTGTTGTAATGATTCTCTCGTTCATGATAACATCTTTTGTTTGATTAGCAAGCATGCTTCTTCTATGTTTGTTATCACGACCTAATTTTCTATAAGCCATATTAGATCCTCCTTATTATTAATCTTCATCACGAAGCACTAATCCTAAATCTCTAACTTTATCTAGTACTTCTTTTAATGATTTCTTACCTAGATTACGAATCTTCATCATATCTGATTCTGATCTGTTAACAAGGTCTTGTAGTGTATGAATTCCAGCACGTTTTAAACAATTGTAAGCACGTACTGAGAAATCTAAATCTTCGATTGTAGTTTCTAAAGCTTTTACTTTTGGATCTTCTGTTTTTTCAATCATGATTCCGCTCATATCGGCTATACTACTTAAATCTGTTAAAATTTCAAAATGTTCAATTAAAATGCGTGATGCCAAAGCTACAGCTTCTTCTGGTCTCATAGAACCATTTGTCCATACACTTAATACTAGTTTATCATAGCTTTCATTCTGACCAACACGAGCTGGTTCTACCTCGTAAGCTACTCTTTCAATAGGAGAATATAAAGAGTCAATTGCGATCGTACCAACTTTTTTGTCTGTTAATAGTTTTTTATTATCATCGCTTTTTACATAACCTCTACCGTTTCCTACTGTCATTTCCATAACTAGTTTTCCACCCTTAGCTAAAGTTGCGATTTCTTTATCTGGGTTTAAAATTTCGATATCACTATCATGCTCGAAGTCTCCAGCAGTAACAATACCCTCTTTGTTAGCATTAAGGCGAATTACTTTATTTTCATTAGAGTGATTTTTTATCACTACTCCTTTTAAGTTTAATACGATTAATGCTACATCTTCTCTTACACCATCGATTGTTTGGAATTCATGACTTACTCCTTCTATTTTTACACTAGTAATTGCTGAACCAGGTAAACTAGATAGCATTACTCTTCTTAGTGCATTTCCTAAAGTAGTACCGAACCCTCTTTCTAATGGTTCAAGTTCAAATTTTCCATAGAAATTACTTTCTACATTTTCTACGATTTTATATACTGGTTTTTCAAATTGTAACATGAAACTAACCTCCTTATTTGAATTAGCCACGAGGGCGTTTTGGTGGACGACATCCATTATGTGGAATTGGAGTTACATCTGAAATAGCTGTTACTTCTAATCCAGCTGTTTGTAATGAACGAATTGCTGTTTCACGTCCTGGTCCCATACCTTTTACGAATACCTCAACTTTACGCATTCCCATGTCATATGCTGCTTTTCCTGCAGCTTCTGCTGCCATACCAGCTGCAAATGGAGTTGATTTTTTACTTCCTTTAAATCCGATTGCTCCACTTGATGCCCAGCTAATTGCATTTCCTTCTTTATCACTAATCGTTACGATTGTGTTATTAAATGTTGAATGAATATGAGCCATTCCTTCTGGTACATTCTTTTTGACTTTTCTTTTTCTTGTTTTGTAGGCCATAGTCTCTCCTCCTTTATTTCAAATTATTATTTCTTTTTATTTGCGATTGTTTTTGGTTTACCTTTACGAGTACGTGCATTACGATTTGTTCTTTGTCCTCTTACTGGTAATCCTTTCTTATGACGAGTTCCTTGATATGAATTAATTTCCATTTTAGTCTTGATGTTCATATTTACTTCACGACGAAGATCTCCTTCTGTTAGGTATTTATTTACTTCATCACGAAGTTTTGTTAATTCATCTTGATCTAAATCTTTCGCTTTTTTTGTTGGATCCACTTTGGCATCTTTACAAATAGTAAGAGCTAGTTTTCTTCCAATTCCATAAATAGCTGTTAATGCAATCGATACATGCTTGTCATTTGGTAAATCAATTCCTTTAATACGTGCCATAAATACACCTCCTATTTATTATCCTTGTTTTTGTTTGTGTTTTGGATTTTCACAAATAACCATAACTTTTCCTTTACGTCTGATGATTCTGCATTTCGCACACATTTTCTTTACTGATGGTTTTACTTTCATTATTATTCCCTCCTACTTTCTATAGGTTATTCTCCCATGTTTTAAGTCATAAGGCGATAATTCTATGGTTACGGTATCACCTGGTAAAATGCGAATGTAGTTCATTCGGATTTTACCAGAAACATGGGCTTCTACAATGTGACCATTCTCAAGTTCTACTTTAAATTTGCCACCTGGAATGATTTCTAAAACTTTACCTTCAACTTCAATAATATCATCCTTTTTAGCCATTCTATCACACTCCCGTTAATTTTTATAATCAGCTTGACTATCTTTTTTTAAGATTAATTCAATTTGTTTAAATGTTTCTTCTTTACTAATACTACTATCAATTTCATAAAGAATACCTTCATTTTGATAATACTGTATCAATGGTTTGGTTTGAGTTTCATATTCCTGATAGCGAATTTGAAAAGTTTTTTCATTGTCATCTTTACGTGCTATCAAAGGACTTCCACATTTATCGCAAATAGAATCTACTTTTGGTTTCAACGGGTCAATACCCACATTGTAGATTGCTCCGCAACTTTTACATAATCTTCGACCAACTATTCTATTCAGCAAAATTTCTTTTTCTACATTTAGAAGAAAAACATAATTAATTTTTTGATTTTTCTTTTCTAAAATTTTATCTAATGTTTCTGCTTGATAGATATTTCTAGGAAAGCCATCTAATAATAGATTAAAATTGGTTGTTTTGTCTAAATAACGATTTAATACTTCTAACACAATATCATCGCTTACCAGATTACCGCTTTCCATGATCTGCTTTAACTCTCGTCCAAATGCACTTTCTTCCTGAGATGCTTTTCTTAATAAGTCACCCGTTGAAATGTGATTTAGATTATAAGTATTCATTAATATTTCTGCTTGGGTTCCTTTCCCTGCAGCTGGTGGAGCAAGTAAAATGATATTCATTATCTTCTCCTATAACTTTTTTTGTAACTACGAGTTACTAAACTACCTTCTAACTGTTTATAAGTTTCTAGGGCTACTCCTACTACAATTAAAAGTCCTGTTCCTCCAATGGTTACTTGACTAGATAAACTTACCTTATCAGATAAATTTACCAAAGCTGTAAATAAAATTGGAATACCAGCAATGATAATTAAGAATATAGAACCCACTACAGTTAGTCTTGATAGTACTTTGGATACATAATTTTCTGTTTCTTTTCCTGGTCTTACCGCTGGAATAAATCCACCATTTTGCTGTAAATTCTTAGCTAATTCTTCTGGTTTAATTTGAATAAAGGTATAAAAATATCCAAAGAAGAAAATTAAGAATACATAGATTAAGAAACCAACAGGCGTTGAATAACTTAGATAGTTATTACAGAAATTTATAAATCCAGCATTACCAGTAAATTGAGCAATGGTTGATGGAATCATCAAAAAGCTCGAAGCAAAAATTACTGGTACAACTCCTGCAGAGTTGATTTTAATTGGCATATAAGATTGCCCTGATCCATATGTACTACTCGATTTATTAGCATATTGAATAGGAATCTTACGATCTGCTTCTTGTACCCAAATCACGCCAATAATAATTAAGAAATATACAATCACGAATACTACGAATAATAAGATACCTAGCCATAATTCTAAAGAAGAATCCAATACTAGTCCTTGGAAAGCTAGCATAAACATGGTTGGAAGTTCTTTAATAATACCAGCCATGATAATCAAACTCATTCCATTACCGATTCCTTTTTTGGTAATTTGATCCCCTAACCATAATGTAAAAGCAGTACCTGCTGTTAATATGGTTGCGATATATAGGTGTTCCATTGCACTAGAGGCATTAAAGAACACAAAAGAGAATGCAAATCCTTCAATAAAGGCAAAGATAATTCCCATGTAGCGGGTAATTTGATTGATTTTTTGCCTACCAACTGGTCCTTCTTTATTTAATTCGCTGAAATATGGAATAATATCTAACTGTAGTAATTGCATGATGATGGATGCTGTGATATAAGGCATAACTCCTAATGCAAAGATTGAGAAGTTCCTTAAACCACCACCACCCATAGCGTTCATTAATTCTAGAAATCCTAGATTGTTTGTTATTTCGTCGGTTCCGGGAACTCTAATTGAAGTTCCAATTACGAAGATCATTAATGCACCGAGCGTAAATAAAATTCTTTTTCTTAAATCTTTATTTGTGGGTGCAAATAATTGTTTCAAAGTATGAAACACATTAGATCACCTCAGCTTTACTTCCGCTCTTTTCTATTTTTTCAATTGCACTAGCAGAAAATTTATTAGCTTGGATTGTTAATTTTTTGTCTAAGTTTCCTTCTCCTAGTACCTTAATGCCATCTAATCCCTTTTTTACTAATCCTACTTCTTTTAATAAAGCAGGAGTCACTACTGTACCATCTTCAAATCTATTTAAATCACTTAAGTTGATTACTGCATAAACTGTTTTAAATTCTGCATTTGAGAATCCACGTTTTGGTAAGCGTCTATATAAAGGTAATTGTCCACCTTCAAAGGTTGCTCCTTTACCACCACCACTACGTGCCTTTTGACCTTTTTGTCCTTTTCCACTTGTTTTTCCTAAACCGCTACCTGGTCCACGACCAACTCTTTTTTTGCTTTGAGTTGCTCCTTCATTTGCTACTAATTCATGTAATTTCATTATCCTAAAATCTCCTCTACTTTTTTTCCTCTAAGTTTTGCAACTTCTTCTACTGATTTTACAGATTTTAAAGCATTAATTGTAGCAGTAGCCATGTTTAGTTTTGTACGTGATCCAAGTGATTTAGATAAAATGTCTTTTACTCCAGCAAGTTCTAATACAGCACGAACAGCTCCTCCAGCAATAACTCCAGTACCGGCTGCAGCTGGTTTTAAGAACACTTTTGCTGCACCATTTACTCCTGTTATTTCATGTTGGATTGTACGTCCATCCACTAAAGGTATTTTAACGATATTCTTATTGGCAGCTTGAATTGCCTTTTTAATTGCATCAGGTACTTCGTTTGCTTTTCCAATTCCTAATCCAACTTGACCTTTTCTATCCCCAACAACAACACAAGCAGAGAATCTTCTTTGACGTCCACCTTTGTTTACTTTAACAACAGATTTTACTTCAACTACTAATTCTTCATATTGTTTTTGTTTAGGGTCCATGTTTCTATTTTGCATAAATACCCTCCTTTTTTAGAATTCTAATCCATTTTCGCGTGCAGCATTAGCTAAAGCTTCTACACGTCCGTGATAAAGGTATCCACCTCTATCGAATACTACTTTAGTAATTTTAGCTTTCTTAGCAGCTTCAGCGATTGCTTTTCCAACTTCTGTTGCAGCCTCGATATTTCCACCATTTTTAAGTTTTAAACTTAAAGAGGAAGCACTTGCTAAAGTAACACCATTTTCATCATCAATAATTTGACAACTAATATTTTTATTTGATCTAAATACGCATAATCTAGGCACTTCAGAAGTTCCTGAGATTTTATCACGAACTCTTCTATGTCTCATTAAACGCATTTGATTACGAGATACTTTATTAATCATAAGTAACATCTCCCTTCTACATGCTTTTAAGCAGCTTTCTTCCCTTCTTTACGACGAACATATTCATCTTTATAACGAATTCCTTTTCCCTTATATGGTTCAGGTTCTCTTACACTTCTGATTTCAGCTGCAAATTTACCAACTAAAACTTTATCAATTCCGCTTACTGTAATCTCAGTATTAGAAACTTGTTCTACTTTCAATCCAGCTGGAACTGATAATTCTACTGGATGAGAATATCCAGCGTTCACTACTAATGTATTTCCTTTTACATTGAAACGGTAACCTACACCAATAATTTCTAATCCTTTTTGGAAACCATTTGTAACTCCATTAATCATATTTTGGATGTTAGCATTGGTTGTTCCATGCATTGCTTTTGTAGCTTTTTCATCATTAGGGCGAGTAACTGTTAATGTATTTTCTTCTAGATTTACTTCAATTCCTTTTACTAGTTCTAATGATAATTCTCCTTTTGGTCCTTTTACTGTAACAACATTATTTTCGTTTGTTATGGTAACACCAGCAGGTACTACAATTTTTCTATTACCAATACGGCTCATACTTGCACCTCCTTATATAATGTTTTTTACCAAATATAAGCTAAAACTTCTCCACCTAAACCTTGTTTTCTTGCATCTTTATCTGTCATAATTCCTTTTGAAGTTGAAATAATAGCGATTCCTAATCCGTTTAATACTTTAGGAACTTCATCCGCTTTCGCATAAACTCTAAGTCCTGGTTTAGAAATTCTTTTAAGTCCAGTGATAACTCTTTCCTTTTTTTGTCCATATTTTAAAGTGATTAAAATCATGCCTTGAGCAGTCTCTTCTAACACTTTGTAATCTTTAATAAATCCTTCTTCTTTTAAAATTCTAGCTAATTCTAATTTTAGTTTAGAAGCAGGTACTTTAACTTCCGTATAACGCATACTATTTGCATTACGAATGCGTGTTAGCATGTCTGCGATTGTATCTGTAACTACAGCCATAATAAATCCTCCTTCCTAGGTCCTACCAGCTTGATTTCTTAACACCTGGTATTTGTCCTTTACTTGCTAATTCTCTAAAACAAATACGGCAAATTCCAAATTTACTCATTACTGCATGAGGTCTTCCACATCTTTCACAACGAGTATATTCGCGAACTTTAAATTTTTGTTTACGATTAGCTTTAACGATCATACTTTTCTTTGCCATAATATCCTCCTATTACTTTCTAAAAGGAATTCCAAGTTCATTTAATAAGTCAAAAGCTTCTTCATTAGATTTTGCAGTTGTAACGAACACGATATCCATACCACGAACTTTTACAACATTATCATAATCGATTTCTGAGAAGATTAATTGTTCTTTAATTCCTAATGTATAATTTCCTCTACCATCAAATGCTTTTGGAGAAACACCTCTAAAATCACGTACACGAGGAAGTGCAATAGAAACCAATTTATCCATAAAGTTATACATATTTTCACCACGTAATGTTACTTTACATCCAATAGATTGACCTTCTCTTACTTTAAATCCAGCAATTGATTTTCTAGCTTTCGTAATGACTGGTTTTTGTCCTGAAATTACTTCTAGATCTTTTACTGCTGCTTCTAATAATTTAGAGTTTGAGGTAGCATCCCCTACACCCATATTAATTACGATTTTTTCTAATTTTGGAACTTGCATGATTGACTTATAACCATGTTTTTCTTTTAAGCTTGGAACTACTTCATTAAGATATTTTTCTTTTAGGCGGTTCATATATTACCCTCCTTCCAACTAATCAATCTTTTCGTTTGATTTTTTAGAAATTCTTATTTTTTTATTTGTTTTTTCATCTATTGTGTAACCGATTCTAGTAGGCTTTTTCGTTTTAGGATCGATTAACATTACATTAGAAGCATGAATTGGTGCTTCTACTTCAAGGATTCCACCAGTTTCTTGGCCATTTCCTTTTTTATGTTTTTTCACAATATTAGCACCTTCTACGATGACTTTGTTTTCTTTGCTTAAAACTTTAATAATCTTTCCTTCTTTATCTTTACTAGATCCGGCTATTACTCTTACTTTGTCTCCAACTTTAAGTTTCATAATATCCTCCTTTATAGCACTTCTTTAGCTAAAGATACTATTTTCATGAAATCTTTGTCACGTAATTCACGTGCTACTGGTCCGAAGATACGAGTTCCAACCGGACTCTTATCATCTTTTATGATTACGCAAGCATTATCATCAAATTTAATATAGCTTCCATCTTCACGACGAAGACCTTGCTTACTTCTAACGATAACTGCTTTCACAACTTTTCCTTTTTTTACAGTTCCATTAGGTGTGGCATCTTTGATTGTACCAACAACTATGTCACCGATATTACCAGTTTTTACTTTGCTTCCACCAAGTACTCTAATTACCAATAAGCTTTTTGCACCTGAGTTGTCAGCAACTTTTAAACGGCTTTCTTGTTGTAACATAAATTATTCCTCCTTCACCTAAGAGTTATAAAATAACTGCTTCTTTTACGATTTCAGCTAAATAGAAGTGTTTTGTCTTAGAAATTGGTTTGCATTCTACGATTCTAACAGTATCTCCTACTTTTGCTTTGTTTGATTCATCATGTGCTGCATATTTTTTTGAATATTTTACTCTTTTTCCATATTTTGGATGTTTTTTATAAGTCTCTACTCTAACAGTAATCGTTTTGTTGTTACAAGCACTAACTACTGTACCAACCAATTCTTTTTTTACTTTTTCCATTTTTACTTAACCTCCCCAGCAAGTTCACGCTCACGAAGTACTGTTTTACATCTAGCTACATCGTGTCTTAACTCTCTAATTCTTGAAGGTTTTTCTAAGTTTCCGGTTGCTTGTTGAAAACGTAGATTGAATAGTTCTTCTTTGCTTTCTTTGATCTTAGCAACAATTTGTTCAGTGGTTAGTTCTCTAATTTCTTTAACCTTCATTTATCTCACCACCATCTTCTTTTTTTACGAATTTTGTTTGAATTGGTAATTTGTGAGAAGCAAGTCTTAATGCCTCACGTGCTACTTCTTCACTAACACCAGATATTTCAAACATAATTTTTCCTTCTTTTACTACTGCTACCCAAGCTTCAACGTTACCTTTACCTTTACCTTGACGAGTACCAATAGGTTTCTTTGTTAAAGGCATATGTGGGAAAATATTGATCCATACTTTTCCACCACGCTTCATATAACGTGTCATAGCTACACGAGCTGCTTCAATTTGATTAGAAGTAATCCATGCACCTTCTTTAGCCATAAGTCCATACTCACCATTTGTTAGAGTTGTATTTCCTTTAGCATGACCTTCGTAAGGTAATCTATGAACACGACGATATTTTGTTCTTGATGGGATTAACATAATTAATTACCTCCTTTAGTCTTTTTAGAAGGAAGGATTTCTCCTTTATATATCCATACTTTAACACCAATTTTACCGAATGTTGTATCTGCTTCACTTGTAGCATAGTCAACATCAGCTCTTAAAGTATGAAGAGGAATTGTTCCTTCTGTATATCCTTCACTACGAGCCATATCAGCTCCACCTAGACGTCCAGATACTAAAGTCTTAATACCTTTAGCACCAGATTTCATAGCGTTACGGATAGCTCTTTTTTGCGCCATTCTAAATGATGCACGATTTTCAATTTGAGATGCGATAGAATCTGCTACAATTTGTGCATTCATATCAGGCTTTTTGATATCTACAATAGAAATTTGAATATCTTCATTTACTAATTTAGATAAATCTTTTTTCATTGCTTCGATTTGTTCACCACCACGCCCGATGATTACACCAGGTTTTGATGTATGAACAATAACTTCTGTTCTCTTAGAATTTCTTTCAATTTGAACTTTACTAATTCCGTTTGCTTTTTGGATTTTTTCAAAATAGTTACGAATTTTTACATCGTTAGCTAAATACTTAGAAAAATCTTTTTTACTAGCATACCATTTTGAGTCCCAATCTTTATTAATTCCAAGCCTTAGTCCATTAGGATTTACCTTTTGTCCCATTTCTTCTGACCTCCTCCTACTACTTAGTTGCCACAACGATTACGATGTGACTTGTTCTTTTATCGTTATGTCCAATGTGACTACGTGAGTCAAACATATGTCTTTTCATCACTGGACCAGCATCTACTCTAGCTTCACTCACAAATAACTCTTCTTGTTTTGCACCGTTATTATTCACAGCATTTGCGATTGCAGATTCAAGAACTTTCTTTGTAAGACGAGCAGGCTTCTTATTCATATTGTTTAAGATGTTTAGCGCATCATTCACATTTTTACCACGAATTAAATCTACTACTAAACGAGCTTTAATAGGTGATACTCTAAGAGTTTTTGCGATTGCTCTTGCTTCCATATTTTTCTCCTCCTAGTCACTATTTTTTCTTATTGTCGCCGTGTCCACCAAACTTACGAGTTTGTGAAAATTCTCCAAGTTTGTGTCCTACCATATCTTCAGTAACATATACTGGAATAAATTCTTTTCCGTTATGTACTGCAAATGTATGTCCAATAAATGCAGGATAGATTGTTGAACGGCGTGACCATGTTTTAATGACTTCTTTTTTTCCAGTTTCATTTAACTTTTCAACCTTAGCTAGTAATCTTTCGAATACGTAAGGCTTTTTCTTTGCACTTCTTGCCATAATAATCTCCTCCTTTACTTACTATTACGACGACGTACGATAAATTTATCAGACGCTTTTTTCTTTCTTGTCTTATATCCAAGTGCTGGTTTACCCCAAGGAGTAACTGGTCCTTTACGACCGATTGGTGCGCGACCTTCTCCACCACCATGTGGGTGATCATTAGGGTTCATAACAGATCCACGAACAGTTGGACGAATTCCTAAATGACGAGTACGTCCAGCTTTTCCTAATCTTACTAGATTTTGATCTTCATTACCAACTTCACCAATAGTAGCATAACAAGTTCCTAAAATTAATCTTTGTTCACCACTAGAAAGTCTAACCATTACATAATTTCCTTCACGTCCAAGGATTTGAGCACTTGCTCCAGCACTACGTGCTAATTCTCCACCTTTTCCTGGACGAAGTTCGATATTATGAATCATAGTACCAACTGGAATATTCATAATAGGAAGTGCATTTCCTACTTTGATATCTACATTTTCCCCTGATACAATAACATCCCCTACACTAAGTTTCTTTGGAGCGATGATATATCTCTTTTCACCATCGTTATAATTAATTAAGGCAATATTTGCCGTTCTATTTGGGTCGTATTCAATACTAGCAACTTTACCAGGAATATCATATTTATTACGCTTGAAATCAATGATACGGTATTTTCTTTTTGCTCCGCCACCTTGATGTCTTACCGTAATTCTTCCTTGGTTGTTACGACCACCGTTTTTCTTTAAGCTTACTACTAGACTTTTCTCAGGAGTACTTTTGGTAATTTCTTCATTTACTAAAGTACTTCTTTTTCTTTGTCCAGGAGTATTAGGCTTATAGTTTCTTACTGACATGAGTAACCCTCCTTTTAATTAAGTTCAATTGTTTGACCTTCCGCTAGTGTTACAATTGCTTTCTTGCTACGATTTGTAAGTCCAGCATAACGTCCAACTCTTCTTTTCTTTGGTTTTACGTTTAGTGTACGAATTTCTTGTACTTTTACGTTAAATATTTTTTCGATTGCTTGTTTAATTTCTGTTTTATTTGCTTTAGGATCTACTTTAAAAACATATTGTCCTTTATTTTGTCCTAAAGAAGCTGATTTTTCAGTAACTACTGGCGCTTTTATGATTTCTAAATATTTTGTATTCATTATTTAAGCACCTCCTCAATTGCCTCTAATCCTTCTTTTGTAGTTAAGACAACATCTGCATAACTTAAATCTAATACATTCAGTTCTGTTGGTTCTAATAATGCAATATTTCTTAAGTTACGAGATGCAAGGATTAGGTTTTCTTCTAATTCTTTTACAACGATTAATACTTTTTTATCAGCAAGTTCTAATGTATTAAGCATAGTAATCATTTCTTTAGTTTTTGGTGTAGCGATAGCTAAAGAATCTACTACTACTAATTGTTTGTTGTTGTATACATTTAAGAATGCTGTTTGTAAAGCTAATCTTCTTTCTTTTCTATTTTGTTTCTTTGAGTAATCTCTTGGAACTGGAGTACCATATCTTCCTCCACCTACCCATTGAACCGCACGGATAGATCCTTGACGAGCATGTCCTGTTCCTTTTTGACGCCATGGTTTTCTTCCACCGCCGCTTACTTCACTACGATTTTTTGTTGAGTGAGTTCCTTGTCTTAATGATGCTCTTTGTAAAATGATGGCATCATATAAAACTTTGTCATTTGGTTCTATATTTAGTAAATCTTTATTTAACTTAATGTCCTTTAATTTTTCCATCTTTAATTCCTCCTTTCACTACAATTTTAAATTTTATGATTATTTAACCTGCAGTGATTATTCGTTTACTTCTTCTTGATTTTCTTCAGTTACTTCTGTTTCTACTGTTTCCGTTTCTTCTACTTCGGCAGTTTCCACTGGTGTTTCTTCTATTTCTACATAAGAAATTAATTCTTCTGTTTCATTTACTTTTTCACCTTTTTTAACTGATGTTCTAATCATAACTAAAGACTTTTTAGGACCTGGTACATTACCTTTTACTAAGATAATGTTGTTTTCTAAATCTACATCTACAACTTCAAGATTTTGAATTGTACATGCTACATTACCCATATGACCAGGTAATTTTTTACCTTTTAATACGTGCATTGGTAACATGGTACCTAATGAACCAACACCTCTATGATATTGAGAACCATGACCCATAGGCCCACGAGATTGGTTGTAACGTTTGATAACACCTTGAAATCCTTTTCCTTTACTAATACCGCTTACATCCACGATTTCTCCTTTTGTAAAGATACTAGCATCGATTACTTGACCTAATGTGTAATCATTTACATTTACTCCTCTGATTTCTCTTAAGAAGCGCTTAGGTTCTGTATTTGCTTTGTTGGTATGACCGATTTTAGCTTTATTACTAACTTTTGGTCTTACTGTTTGACATCCTAATTGGATGGCGTCATATCCGTCTTTTTCTGTTATTTTAATTTGAGTAACAACATTAGGTTCTACTTCAATGACTGTAACAGGAATTAACTTTCCGTTTTTTGTAAAAACTTGTGTCATTCCTATTTTTTTACCTAAGATTCCTTTCATTTTTGTTTCCTCCTAATTAATTTTGTTCTACTTTGATTTGAATATCAACACCGCTTGGTAAATCTAAATGTGCTAATGCATCAATAGTTTCCTTGCTAGGGTTCTTGATATCAATAAGTCTTTTATGCGTACGCATTTCAAATTGTTCACGACTGTCTTTGTATTTGTGTACAGCACGTAAAATAGTAAACTTTTCAATTTCTGTTGGAAGTGGCACTGGTCCACTAATTTCTCCTCCAGATCTTTTTACAGTTTCTACTATTTTCTTTGCAGCATTGTCTAGAATTCTATGATCATATGCTTTTAATCTGATGCGAACTTTTTCTTTTGACATTTCGAATCCTCCCTTCGCCTATATCTAGTATAGACTTGCTCCGTGTAAAAACCTGAATTCACTCAGTTAAATTTTAACAACTTAACCGGGTGTATCAGCAACCTCACACATCTAAGCAGCCACACACGGTAAATTATAACATAGGTATTATAAGGAAAGCAACCTTTTTTTATAATTTTTTAATAAGAATTGTTCTGTTACAAAATCAAAATTGACATCAGTAATAATTGAATTTTTGTAATAGCTTCTCTTATTTACACAAAAAAAGCATCCAAAATTTATCTTAATTTTGAACGCTTTTTCGTTATCCTGTTTTTCTATTTATTAATGACATACTCTAAAGAAACAATATCACTCAAGTCTTGATCAATGCTTGCTTTTAAATAAGTTCCTTCTTCTTCATCTAGGCTATCTCCGATATATCCTACTAATGTGGTAACTTTATCAGCCTCATCTGTTAACTGGATACTAATATTCTTTAAGCTATAGACATCTCCACTCTCATTGTAGACTTCAGCTGTAAATGTAGTGATTCCATTTTCATAAACTAATTCTGCATTTTCAAATGATAATCCATCTACACTTTGATTCCTTAAATAGCCACTGTTAGGATCTGCT
>CALVOY010000026.1 GCA_944350415.1 uncultured Bacilli bacterium
TACACCTGTTCCCATCCCGAACACAGAAGTTAAGCTCTTCAGCGCCGACGATAGTGTTAGCAAAAATAGGACGTTGCCAAGGTTTTTTTTTGCTTTCTTTTCAATCCATTTTTTTGGATTTTTTTTAATATATATTGTATTTATACATTTTTTTTGTTACAATCAAGTTATAAAAATAGGAGGTACAGTTTATGAATACAGACATAATACAGTTTTCTATGAATCAGAAAGACAAAATAGTTGGATTGCTAAACAAAATGCTAATTTTAAAGAAGAAAAATAATAAAGAAATAGAAGTTACTCTTTCTGATCGTGGAATAACCTTAACTACTGAATTGTTTCATACTTTGGCGGAGGGTTTAGTAATATATAGCAATCTTATATTTCAGGAATTAGAAATTTCAAGAGAGAATATTTTTAGTCGTCCTGAAACGGCTGACATTATTGAGCAATTTAGTAATAGAGAAAATATGAGTAATACAGATCATATGCAGAAATCATTAACGCCGGAAAGTATTGAAAAGCTTCATATCAACTTTAAAAAAGAATTGGACAAGGTAATTGATTTTTCTAATCCAAAAGCAGTTTATTCATGGTTAAATGAGTTGAAAAAGTATGTAAATAATCCACAACTTAGCCTTCTATTAGATGATAATGGTATAAATTCTGTATCGTATTTAATAAGAAAATTAGAAGTAAATGGCTATTCTGAAACTGTTACTAATGTAGATAATTTAGATGACTACTATAGAAAATTAATATCATATCAATTACAAGAATTAAAAGAATATGGCTTCTTTGCCTATGAATATATGATTCGCTATTTAGAAAAAAAGGATGCACAGATAGTAAGTCAGAATTCAGTAGAATTAAATACACAATTAAATGAATTACTATCTACTCAACAGAATTTACAAAAAAGATTAACCGTGTTCAAATTGGAAAAAGAAGGAAAAATCAAAGTAGTGGACAAAAAGTTACAAAAGACAGTTGGTTTTTCTGAGCGCAAACAACTTTTGGAAAAAGAGATGGAAGCAATACAAAATAAAACTATAGATGATCATAATATGGTTACTTTTGAAAAATCGCGAAAAGCAGCTGCAAGATTACAGTCGGTTATACAAAATACAAATCTAGAAAAAGATCCAGCTATACTGATGTATAATAAAGCATCAACATCTCATAATCTAAAAGATATTGTGCAGGCAATAGATGCAGCAAAGCAGTTAGATAATGGTCAAACACATAAAGAGTCTTTATTGAAGGCGTTGAGTTCCTTAGTAGAAGTATATTATCCAAATGAAATTGCTGAAGGTATTGATAAAATAGAAAGATTTAATGGATTTTTTGTAAATGAATCAGTTAAGAATAATCCAACGTTGCCATTGTTTAATAAAGCAGTAGAAACATATAATGTAGATGATATTAAACAAGCAATAGAAGCAACTGAGCAATTAGATGATAGCTATATGTATAAGAAACCGATGTTAAATACCTTAGTGGCAATGAGAAATAATATAGAAAAAATACATATGCAAGAAGAAATGTATAGAATGATTCAATCTGTAAATAATTATCTTGCCCAAAATCCAATGATAGAATCTAGTCCTTTTATTTCTTTATATAGGAAAGCTACAGAAAGTAAAAGTGCGAAAGATATTATGTTGGCAATTCAAGCACTAAAAGCACCAGAAAATGCCAATAATCAAGTAACAGCTAATATGAAGTCTCTCCTTGACAAAATGCTAATAGATTACTATCCAGAGCTAGTTAATTTAAGATCGCGATATCAACAATTATTGCAAGAAGAACAGAAGACAGTAGCTCTTACAACTGCTGCGATTGAAAAAACAGAGCAAGAACTAACAAGAATAAATGTACAAATAACTGATATTCAGCAGAAAATAGAGAGTAGTAGAGAAAACCAAACCTCAAACGAAAGATCAGATAATTCTCCTGTAGTAGAAACTCCTAACTTACCAGGAAGTTCTTCTCCATATGCAATGCTTCCAAAAGAACCTTTAGAAGAAGATTACTATCAACGCTTAGAAAATGCTGCTAAAGAAGGACCAATTTTTCATGATGATGATATCGACTTTGATTTAACTCCTAAACAAGAGAAACCACATATTATTAAAGAAATCAAAAAGGCACCTTCTAAACTTCTTAATAAAATAAAAAATTCTTCATTTGTTAAATTGACTTCTAAAGTATTAAATATGATGAAGAAGCATCAGCTAGCAACAACAGTCGCAACTCTTACTATGCTAGGTGTTGCAGGAATTGCAAAAACACTTGCACCTGAAGCGGAAAACGTTGAGCCAATCAATACTGTTGTAATAGAGGATTCTGTACAAAATCTACGCGAAACAGTTGCTAATAATACTTCTCAGAATGTAGAAAATCAAAGTACAGAAGTAACGACTACAGAAACAGAAATAGAAACCAAATCAGATGAAGAAAAATTTAATGATGAATTAAATGAAGCCTTGACTAACATACTAGGCGGAAATATGAAGGTTTACACTTCGGTAGATCGAGCTATAGATAGTGTAGAAGCTGAGCAACCTAGTGAGAAACAACTAAATAACTATTGGTCTAATGCTACTCCAGCTGTATTTTACGAATCAGAAGCAGGAAAAACACAAACATTAACTCGTGAAGAAGCAGAAAAGGTGATTGCTGAAGGTGGAGAAGTTGTTGCGCGATTTGATAATAATGGTACTCCAATTGGATATGCAAAAGTAGGACAAGAAATGTCACAGGATAATTCGACAAAATCAATGTAAAGGAGAATACAATGGAAAATGCAATTAATCATATTCTAACACTAGACAATGATGAAAAATATATGGTTCTAAATCAAGCTGTCTATCAAGGGAAGAATTACTTTTTTGTAGTAAAAGTTACTCCAGATGAAGAAGAAATATTAAACGAATTTAAATTATTACAAGAAATAGAAATAGGTGATCAGAAAGCGGTTGCTCCAGTAACAGATGAAAAAGTTATTGAATTATTAACAAAATATTTTAAGCCTCAAGAATAAGATAAATGTAAAGCAGAAAAATAGGTTGTATAATCTATTTTTTTTTTGTTATAATGAAATAGGTGATAGAAATGACATATAAGATAACGAGTAGAAGTGAGCAAGATACTATAGAGCTTGCCCAGAATATTGAATCTGAAAAATTTCCTAACATGGTAATATGTTTACAAGGAGATTTAGGAAGTGGGAAAACCGTTTTTACAAAAGGATTTGCATCTTCTTTAGGAGTTGAAGAAACTGTAACAAGTCCAACATTTAATATTATTAAAGAATATTCATCAGGAGAAATGGACTTATATCATATGGATGTCTATCGTCTTGATGGAAAAGTAGAAGACTTAGGAATAGAAGAATACTATCATAAAGATGGTATTGTGATTATAGAATGGTCAGATATGATTAAAGATTATCTTCCTGAAGAAAGATTAGAAATTAAAATTAAACTTTCAGAAGAATCAGAAGATGTAAGAATTATTTTAATTACCCCATATGGAAAACAATATGAGGACTTATGTGAGGCAGTATTATGAAAGTTCTTTATATAGATACCACAACAAGTTATCTATATACTGGATTAGTAGTAGATGGAAAGCTAATAGCAGAAATAAAAAAAGAATTTGGAAAAGATTTGTCTAGACAAGCATTACCAAAAATTAGTGACATGATAAAAGAAGCAAAGTTAAAACCAACAGATATTGATAAGATTATGGTAGTAAATGGCCCAGGTTCTTTTACTGGTATTAGAGTAGGTGTTACAATTGCCAAAACTTTTGCTTATACTTTAAAAAAAGAAGTAGTTACGCTCTTAAGCTTAGAAGCGATGGCCATTTCAAACAAAAAAGAAAATGTTTTTAAAATCCCAATCATTGATGCTAGAAGAGGATATATTTACGGAGCAATTTATAATCAGGAAAATGTTCCTATTTTAAAACCACAGTATATTTCTCTAGAAGCTCTAAAAAGTGCTGCCAATTATTTACTAGAAGATTTTGAGTATATTAGTAATCAAGAGTTTACAGATTTAAAAGTAGAATCTTATAATCCTAACATTGAGAAAATTGTAAATGCATTGATATCAAGAGAAGGAACCAATCCTCATGCTATCAATCCAATTTATTTAAAGCAAACCGAAGCTGAGGAAAAACAAAATACTGAAATAATATGATAAAAAAATTAAATCAAGATTCTATTTATTTAGAAAGACTAGAAGAATTATTTACAAATGTATTTACACTAGAATATGTAAAAAAAGACATTTTAAATAATCAATTTACAAATTATTATACATATTTAGTTGACAATAAGCCGGTAGCTTTCATTAATTATTTTATCATGTATGAGAGAGCGGAATTAATTAATATTAATGTGGAAGAAAACTTTCAAAATAGAGGAATAGCTAGTATATTATTAGATCATATGATAAAAGACTGTGCTCAAAAAAAAGTTAATAGTATTACTTTAGAAGTAAATACTACAAATCAAAAAGCTTTGCATCTATATCAGAAATTTGGTTTTACTCAAATTGCAATTAGAAAAGGATATTATCAAGGAACGGATGCCGTTTTAATGGAAAAAGAGTTGGTGTAAATGAAAGATATATATATATTAGGAATTGAAACAAGTTGTGATGAGACCAGTGCTTCTATTGTAAAAAATGGAAATGAGGAGATTGCAACTGTAGTGTTATCTCAAATAGATATTCACAAAGATTTTGGAGGAGTAGTACCAGAAATCGCAAGTCGTCACCATGTAAAGAATATCACTATAGTGATAGAAGAATGTCTAGAAAAAGCAAATATGGAAATAAATCAGATAGATGGTATTGCAGTTACATATGGACCAGGATTAGTTGGATCTTTATTAGTTGGAGTGGAAGCTGCTAAAACTTTGGCTTATGCAAATAACATACCTCTCATTCCAGTAAATCATATGTCGGGGCATATTTATGCTAATGAACTCGAAAAGCCATTAGAGTTTCCTTTAATTGCTTTAGTAATTAGTGGAGGGCATACAGAACTAATTTATATGAAAGATCATTATAATTTCGAAAAAATTGGTGGCACTTTAGATGATGCTGTTGGAGAATGTTATGATAAGGTAGCAAGAATAGTTAATGTTCCTTATCCGGGTGGACCAACCATTGATCGTTGGGCGTATGAAGGCAAAGATACATATTCATTATCGTTACCACTAAATGATGATAGTTATAATTTTAGTTTTAGCGGTTTAAAAAGTGCTGTGATCAATTTAGTTCATAATGAAAAGCAACGCGGAAATGAAATTCGCAAAAAAGATTTAGCCGCTTCTTTTCAAAATACTGTGATAGAAATTATTACCAAAAAGACAATGAGAGCATTAAAAGATTATCAAGTAAATCATTTAATTATTGCTGGTGGAGTAGCAGCTAATAAAGTTCTAAGAGAGAGACTAATGGAATTATGTCAGAAAGAAAATATTAGTTTTTCATGTCCAAGTATCCAACACTGTACTGATAATGCAGCAATGATAGCAGCTAGTGGTTATCATGCATATTTATTAGGCCATAGAGCAGATTTAACATTAAATCCTCAATCTAGTTTAGAGTTAGCTAATCAAAAAGCTGTTAATAACAAAGAATGATGAAGCGAAATATTACTTTTTGGCATATGAGTATCAAAAGCTTTTACTATTCTAGATTATAAAAATATATAGATGAATTATCTAATTATTTAAAACCAAATTAAAAATAAAAAATATAATATTGAAAAGAATAAGTCAATAAAAACAAGAATCTTATGGATTCTAATAAATAGAAAGAAGGTATTATATTATGGTAAAACAGACAGCTGGAAGAGATATGCTAGGTAATTTTGCTCCTAAGTTTGCTGAGTTAAATGATGATGTATTATTTGGTGAAGTTTGGTCAAGAGAAGACAAATTATCCTTAAGAGATCGTTCTTTGATTACGATTAGTATATTTATGGGGAAAGGATTAATCGATAGTTCCTTAAAATCACATTTAATAAATGCCAAAAAGAATGGCATTACTAAAGAAGAAATGGCAGAAATTATTACTCATGCTGCTTTTTATGCTGGATGGCCAAATGCTTGGGCTGTCTTTCGATTAGCACAAGAAGTTTATGCAGATGATATTTCCCAAGAAAAGCATGGTGGTATATTTGGACTAGGTCAACCAAATAATCAATATGCTAAGTATTTTATAGGAAGAAGTTATTTAAACCCACTGACAAAGCCGGGGATAGGATCGATATTTTTGGCTAATGTAACTTTCGAACCTGGATGTAGAAATAATTGACACATCCATCATGCAACAAAAGATGGAGGACAAATCTTAATTTGTGTAGATGGACAGGGTTGGTATCAAGAAGAGGGAAAAGATGCCGTATCATTAGAGCCAGGAATGGTAATTACAATCCCTGCAAATGGAAAGCATTGGCATGGTGCAAAGAAAGATTCATGGTTTAGTCATATTGCGATTGAAGTACCTGGAGAAAATACATCTAATGAATGGTGCGAACCTGTGAGTGATGAAGAATATAATAAATTATAAAACTAGTGAATATAAAGATATTACTGCAAAAAAGAGTACTGAATTCAAATCAGTACTCTTTAATGTTTAATAACTTTTTTCTCTATCAATACGATAATTTCGTACATTATATAAGATATGATACCCAATAGCACTACAGAAGTAATTACCAAGTTAATATTAAATACTTGAGATCCATACATAATTAAATATCCTAATCCCTCTTTTGATACTAATAACTCTCCCATAATAACACCGATGTAACACATATAGTGAGAATGAAAAGCATTTTAGTAAAGAACTTGCTAGAAATGGAGTAAACATGGGAAAAGTAAGTTGTCCATTTTGTAATAGTAAAAATACGTTTAATATCTCTTATGGTTATCTAAAAGAGAAAAAGAAAAAGAAGAACTATGTAGAACTAGATACTAATATCAATTATAGAAAAGGCTTTAAAAAGTATGATTTTGATGGAGAAAAATTAATTAGTCATTTACCTAATCATTATTGTAAAGATTGTGGAAAAAGA
>CALVOY010000027.1 GCA_944350415.1 uncultured Bacilli bacterium
TTTTATCTTCAAACTCACTCACAAAATCATCTCCCTTGGACAAATCTTTTAACCCTTTCGTTTCCAAATCTAACATAATTAGATGTTTGTATTCTTGGATCTTTTCTTCATTATTATTGTACCAATATCCCATGAGTTTGTCCATATTATACTCAATGATTTCAATGTTTTCTACATATTTTACTTCCTTATTACTTTGAATGTAGTAAGAAATCTGTTCTTCTTCACTTTTCATCCCATAAGTTAAATCAATATGAAGATATTTGGTTTCTAAATCATAGTTTTCTCATCGCTGTGCTTTCTTAGAATAAATAGTAGAAAAGAAGATAAAGTTTCTACCATGTAAATACGCTGACATATTACTATTCAGTTCAATATGAATATATTCTTGATCTGCCTTTACCAAAACATCTACTGTTTTCGTTCTCTCTAATACCGTTTGCACAGGTAATTCATTTCTTAAAAACTGGATTACTTCTACTTTTCTTTTTAATAATCTCGATAAGAACTCTTGTAGTAAACTTCTATCATCCTCATCACAAAGTATCGTTTTAAAAACTCTATCATATTTAGCTGTATAAAATTTTTTTATCATAATAAACCCTCCTTTCGGAAAGCAGTCTAACACAATTCAATATCTTTCACAAACTCCGCCTTTTCATTTTTAAACCAATAAAATAACCAGATTCTTCGTTTTACTTCCTTGATTTTTCTAAATTCACAGACCATTATCTTTCAAAATATAAAGTTACTATAAATAAAAAAGAAAGAACTCCTGCTAGAGTTCTGAATCAATACTGACTAATGATAAAATATAATACAAGTAAATTTTAGAAATCACCCAAAAAATCATCAATGGTCATTAAACGATCATCTATTTCTTTTAATGATACTTTAGCTGATTCTTTTTTTACGGTTTCCTTCTCTTTTTTGGGAGATGAAGAAGATGTTCCTTCTTTAGACTCTAATAAGATTTTTTCTGTAATATCAGATGCCGTTTCTAAGATTTCTACCTGATTTTCATGAATATCAAAAGGATTTTGATCATTCGAATTATCATCTATTAGGAAGTTGTTTTTCGTTAACAATTCTGCCACTTTAAATGCATCTACTACATTATGTTTAGAAATAGTAGAACCCGTTGAATAACGATCCATAATTGGGAACTCACTTACCTTTAATAGATTAATATCAGGAGTTTTAATTCCAATATGTTCTTTGGAATTGGTGATGAATGCTTTCACAGTATGATAAGGATTGGTTTTTACTTCTCTTAATAATAATAATCCTCGATGAGCACGACTAGCCTTTTCAAACTCTGCCATTTTCACACGTTTACCAGTTCCTTTATCTGTAACTAGTAATAAAAACTCTTGCTTTTCAGCACTGAAATTAGATACAGATACTACAACATCATCTTTCAGTTTAATAGCCTTTACTCCACTAGCCTTTACCCCAACAACAGGAATATCTTCTTTATCAAACCAAAGCCCATAATTACCACTAGTAGCAATAAAGATATCCGATTCTAGTGTCATAAAAGCATCTACAACAGCATCATCTTCTTTTAGCTTGATACATTGAATTGGTTTAGAATATCTGCTTACTTGGAAATCACTTAATATACTTCTTTTAATCATTCCATTTTTAGTAGCAATTGTGATATCCTTTTTATCCTCAAAATCAACAACTGGAATCGCACTAATAATTTCTTCGTTTTCTTCTAATTTGATAATATTACTAATATGTTTACCCATATCTTTCCATTTAATATCCGGAATGATATGAACAGGTACATATAAATAGTTACCTAAATTAGTAAATAATAATAAAGTATCTAAAGTATTTAGTTCATATAATCCTAAGACATAATCATTATCTTTTAAACTAGATTCTTCATGAGAAGCTTGATAACTTCTCCAAGAAGTACGCTTAATATAACCATCTTTTGTAATCATCACTAATACATCTTCTTTTGGAATCATTACTGTAGTATCAATTTTAATTTCCGTAATTTCATCTTTAATTTCTGTCTTTCTAGGAGTAGCATATTCCTTTTTGACTCTACGAAGTTCTTCTTTCATGACAGCTTTTAGTTTATCTTCACTATTTAAAATTTCTTCTAGATTTGTAACTATTATACTTAAATTAGCCATTTCTTTTTCTAATTCTGTTACATCGGTATTGGTTAATTTATATAACTGTAACATCACAATTGCTTCTGCTTGTTCCTTGGTAAAATCAAACTCTTTTACTAAATTTTCTTTCGCATCCGCCTTATTTTTACTAGCACGAATAACTTTAATGACCGCATCTAAAATAGACAAACATTTAATTAACCCTTCTACAATATGTAATCTTGCTTTAGCCATAGATAAGTCATACTTAGTTCTTTTTACAATCACTTCTTTTTTAAATTCAATATAAGAATCTAAAATTGCCAAAAGACCTAGTTGCTTTGGCCTTCTATGATCAATTACAATCATATTAAAATTATAAGAAACTTGTAAATCCGTATTTTTTAATAAATAATTTAGAATTAGTTCGCGATTGGCATCTTTCTTGATATCGATGGCAATCCTCAATCCCTCACGATCAGACTCATCTCTAACTTCTAAAATGCCATCTATTTTCTTATCAATTCGAATTTCATCTATTTTACGTACCAAGAGTGCTTTATTTACTTCAAATGGAATTTCACTAATCGCTAGTACTACTTTTCCTTTTTCTTCTTCAAAAGCGCACTTGGATTTAATGATGATTTTTCCTCTACCAGTTTCATAAGCACTTCGAATCCCACTAATGCCTTCTACAACACCACCAGTTGGAAAATCAGGACCTTTTACAATCTCCATAATAGTATCCAAATAACAGTTAGGAGAATCAATTCTTTTAATAGTAGCATCAATAATTTCTCCTAAATTATGAGGAGGGATATTAGTAGCATAACCAGCACTAATTCCCGTTGCACCATTTACGATCAGATTCGGAAATCTAGCTGGAAGCACAGTAGGCTCTATTTCAGAGTCATCAAAGTTAGGAGCCCAGGCAATCGTTTCTTTATCCATATCTTCTAATAATTCATTACTAATTTTAGAAAGTCTGGCTTCGGTATAACGCATGGCAGCAGGGCTATCACCATCCATAGAACCATTATTTCCATGCATATCAATATAAGGAGTAGATTGCTTCCACCATTGACTCATACGAACCATAGCATCATAAATCGAAGAATCGCCATGTGGATGATACTTACCCATAATATCTCCAACAGAACGAGCAGATTTTACATATGGCTTATCATAAGTGTGGTGACCACGATACATTCCATATAAAATTCTTCTTTGAACCGGTTTTAATCCATCTCTGACATCCGGAATTGCTCTATCTTGAATAATATACTTAGAATATCTACCAAAGCGAACTCCCATAATCTCTTCTAAAGTATAATCATAGATCTTCTCTATAATTTCCTGTGTCTCTGTTTTTTTAGCCATCTTTATCACTTCCTAAATCGTTATTTTTTGAATATAGAATTTATCAATATTAGCCATGATTTTCCGATTCGTATTATGATCTAACTGGATTATCTTTTTCTTCATTTTACTAAATAATTTTAGACTTTGATAATCATAAAAGTCTTCTACCAATAAATCAACAATAAAATCCGTATAATGAATCCTTAGTTTTTCTAAATAAATCTTATCGGATATTACCAATTCTACAAAACTCTCTAGATTCACAATATTTCGAATTTCTTTTAGATGTTGATAACGAGTATCGGTTAGAAACAGAATTTCATCCAAACAATCCTTTTTGGTATACATAGACTGCAAAGACTGCATTCTTCTCTTAGAAACAGGCAGTATTTTAGATAGAATTGCTTCTTTGTCTTTCGACAGTACTGCTTGATACAAGTATTTTTTCTGAATTTTTCTACTTTTTAATAAATAATACAGCTCGATACTATATTCATTTATGGTTTCTAGTACTGTTTTTTTAGAAGACATAAGAAACCTTCTTTCTACTACTTTTTCATTTCAATTTGATAATCATCTTCTAGTGAAAACTCCACATTTTCATTAATCCAATTTTTTCTTGGTTCTACATTATCGCCCATTAAGACACTAACTCTTTTTTCTGCCAAAAGAACATCTTCAATGGTTACTCGAATTAAACTTCTCGTTCCTGGATTCATAGTTGTTTCTGCTAATTGATCCGCATTCATCTCACCAAGTCCTTTGTAACGCTGAACATCACATCTTTTACCAGCAGTTATCTTTTTCATTTCCTCTACAGAATAAGCATAAATATGTTCTTTACCACTTTTAATTAAGAATAATGGTGGCAAAGCAATATATAATCTACCTGCTTCGATTAGTGGCCTCATATATCGGTAAAAGAAAGTCATTAATAGGCACTGGATATGTGCACCATCATCATCAGCATCAGTCATAATGATTACTTTACTATATTCCGCTTCCTCAATATTAAAATTAGGACCTACTCCTGCACCAATTGTATAAATCATGGTATTAATTTCTTCGTTTTTAAAAATATCTTCCATTTTGGTTTTTTCGGTATTTAATACCTTTCCTCTAAGTGGCAGAACCGCTTGAAAGCGACGATCCCTTCCTTGTTTGGCAGAACCACCAGCTGAATCACCCTCGACAATAAATAATTCTTTATGCGTTTTATCTTTGGATTGAGCTGGAGTAAGTTTGCCTGATAGTGCTCTTTCTTTTGGATTTTTACTTTTTCCTTTACGAGCCTCTTCTCTAGCCTTACGTGCTGCTTCAGAAGCCAACTTGCTTTTTAATGCTTTTTCGATAATATCTGTAGCAATTTTTTTATTTTCTTCTAAGAAAAACTGAAGCTTTTCGCCAACCAAAGTTTCGACAGCAGTTCTAGCTTGAGGAGTTCCTAATTTTCCTTTGGTTTGCCCTTCAAACTGCAATAAATCTTCTGGAATTTTTAAAGAAATAATAGCTGTCAAACCTTCTCTTACATTAGGTCCTTCAAAAGCTTTATCTTTTCCTTTGATGTACCCATTGGCTTTGGCATAGTCATTAAAAGCTCTTGTTAAAGCCGTTTTAAAACCTACTTCATGGGAACCACCATCGCTCGTTTTTACATTATTTACAAACGAAATAATATTTTCATGATAAGTATCCGTATACTGCATTGCGATTTCTATTTCAATACGATCTCTAACTCCTTCAAAGAAAATCACATTATGAAGAGGCGTTTTTTCCTCATTTAAGTAATTCACAAAAGCAATCAATCCATCTTCGTAATGATAAGTTTCTGCTTTTTCATCTTCTTCATCTATGACTTCAATGGTCAACCCTTTTAAAAGAAAAGCCGACTCTTGCATTCTTTCACAAATAGTGGTGAAAGAAAACATTGTGGTAGAAAAAATAGAATCATCCGGCATAAAACGCACAATAGTTCCTGTTTTGGAAGTAGTACCAATTTCTTTCAAAGGAACATCCACTTTGCCCCCATCCTTAAAACGAATAAAATATTCTTTTTTATCCCTTCTAATCGTAACTTCCATCCATTTCGATAAAGCATTTACAACACTACCACCAACACCATGAAGACCTCCCGATACTTTATAACCAGACTCTTCAAATTTACCACCAGCATGAAGAACCGTATAAATTACTTCTGGTGTAGGACGCCCAGATGCATGCATTCCTGTAGGAACTCCACGACCATGATCTTCTACACTAATACTCTTATCTTTATGAATAATAATTTTAATATAATTCCCATAACCGTTAATCACTTCATCAATAGAATTATCAACAATTTCCCATACTAAATGGTGAAGACCTCTTTTATCAGTAGAACCAATATACATTCCAGGTCTTTTTCTAACAGCTTCTAACCCCTCTAATATTTTAATGGAATTCTCATCATACTTTACAGCCATAGTCTTCACTCTCCTTCACCATTATAACAAAGAAATCCCAGAAAAAAAAGGAATTAGACATTAACTTGACAAATCCAGCTTTCATATTTTTCTAAAAAAATTGGATTTGAAGCATAATATCAATTCCTTAAATTTCATTTCAGAAAATGCTTTTTCTAGTTTACCCATTATATTTTTCAATCATTCCCATAAAAGTATCTTTTAATCGATTCATAGATTCTTCTGTTTTTCCTTCAAATCGAGCAGTAATATTAGGTCCAGTATTACTATATCGAACAAGTGCCCAACCATCATCAAATTCCACTCTAACTCCATCAATATCTATAGTTTGAAAACCATATTCTTTACAGTACTTTTTAATTTTTTCTACTACTTCTTTCTTTTTATTATCTGTAGAAGCTATTTTTATTTCAGGAGTAGAATAATAGAAGTTCACACCATCCAGCAACTCACTTAATTTTCGATCCGTTTTACTTAAAATTTCAATCATTCTAAGACCAGCATACATTCCAGAATCAAATCCAAGAAATTTATCTCTAAAGTAAAGATGACCGCTTAATTCTCCTCCCAAAATACAATTATAGTCTCTAGTAGCTGCTTTCGTATAAGAATTTCCAGTTCGACAAATGATAGCCGTTCCTCCTAGTTTTTCAATTTCTTCTTTCAAAGCTTTGCTGCATTTCACATCATATAAAACTCTTTTATTTTCATGAGTTGGTATCAAGTCTCGAGCAAAAATCATCATAAATTGATCAGCCGATAAATATCTACCTTTTTCATCTATAAAACCTACTCTATCACCATCTCCATCAAAAGCAATCCCAATATCAGCTTTTAATTCTATAACAGCATCTTTTAAAACTTTTAGATTATCTTCTACAGCGGGATCTGGATGATGATGTGGAAAATTAGCATTGCTAATACCATATAAAACAAGCAAATCTTGATCAATCATATTATATATTTCCGGAGCAAATAATGAGGTTGTTCCATTCCCACAGTCCACAATTACTCTTAATTTACAATCTTTCTTAATATCAACAGAAGACAACAACATTTTATAATAATCTTCTTTGACATCATAAAAAAGCATCAATCCACAATCTTCATCATAATCTCCTTTTAATAGAAAACGATAAAAATTCTGAATCATCTCTCCCTTCGCATTTCCTCTTTCATCAAAAGAAAACTTAAAACCATTATCATCTTTTGGATTATGACTAGCAGTTACCATAACTCCAGCTGGTATCTCTCTCTTAATGCAAGCGTAATAATACATAGGAGTAGTAACCAATCCCAGATTTACTACATGAATTCCAGTAGATAAGATTCCTTCTATCAAGGCATTGGTAAGACTATCACTAGATAAACGATTATCATGACCTACCACACATTCAGATTGGTCAAATTTTTTAATATAAGTTCCATAGGCTTTTCCGAAGGTATAAGCAAAATCTTCATTAATATCCGTAGGATATACACCCCTGACATCATATTCTCTGAAAACATTAGGATTAATCTTCTTTGTCACTTCCATATTCCAACCTCTTTTCTATTCTACCAATATTATACCATTTTTTAGCAAAAGAAAAAGAAAAAGATTATTTTCCTTTTCTTCTTCAAACTCTTTTTTTGAATTACATATATTTTTCCATCGATTTCATCATTTGATTTACTTGTTTTTGACTTGGTTTTCTTCCCATCTGAGTCATCAAAGCTTTAATCATCTCTTCATTAATTGGTGGGTTCTTTTTTAAATATTTCATCATATATTTACGAGCTATAAAAAAACCAATCACAGCACCTACCAATAAAAGACCTACTACTTTTAATATATCTAAAAACATTTCCATAATCTCATCTCCTAAAGGTATTTTACTAAAAGTTTCCAAATTAGACAAGCATTTTAATATCATTTATCCAAAAATAGTCTTGATAGACAAAATCACATACAAAATACTCATCTCCCAAGTTCTCAATAACAGAAAAAAAAGAACTATAGTTTTTATTAGCAGTAATTAAAATATAAGCATTTTTAATCGTTAGAATACTAACCTCATCTTTATATAGATTGTTAATGACATGTTCATTTTGATTTTTAGAATAAATCATTTCGCCGTGATATTTAATGTAAATTTCACGATCCAACTTCTCTTTTTCTATTTTTTCCGTTAACTGATGAAAGAGATTAAATCCATAATTCATCTCATGACGTTTCATATAATATAAATGTTTTAAAACATTAAATAAACTACTAGGACTTTCTCGATATAAGTTTACAAACTCTCTTTTCATTTTAAAAATATAAAATGTTCTCATCTTTTATCACCAAATTCATGATAATCAATAAAGAACATTTTTCCTGTCGATTTATGTATTTATTTCAATAAGTTTTCAATTTTCATACTGATCTTATCAGTTGTAAAGCCAAATGCTTCTAAAATATGATCTTTGCTTCCACTAAAACCGAATTGGTTAACGGTAATTAAGTATTCTTCATTCCAAACAAATTCGTACCAAGAGTAAGAAGAAGAAGCCTCAATCACAAATACTTTAGCATGATCTGGTAATATTTCCTTTTGATAACTCTGAGTTTGTTTTTTAAACAAGGAAATAGATGGCATACTAACAACGCGAATATCATATCCTTTTCCTTGAAGCTGTTTTTCTACCTCTAAAGCAAGATCCAATTCTTCACCACAAGCAATAATAATAGCATCTATTTGGCGATTTTCTTTCTTTACAATATAAGCTCCTTTTTTTACTTCACTAATACTGGTATTCTCTTTTACTTTAGTATGATTTCTACCTAAAATAATGGCACTAGGTCCTTGTTTTTTGGAGGCAACTAGTTTATAAATCCCAATCATTTCATTGGCATCTGCTGGACGAAAAACTTCAAGATTAGGCATAGCTCTAAGAGCAATCAGCTGCTCTACTGGTTGATGCGTTGGACCATCTGGACCTACTGTAATAGAATCATGCGAAAAAATATAAATATTGGGAAGATTCATTTGACAAGCAAGGCGAAGTGAAGGCTTTAGATAATCGGAAAAAGCCAAATATGTAGAAACAAAGTTACGAACTCCAACCAAACTTAATCCATTCATAATAGCACCCATGGCATGTTCCCTTACTCCATAGAGAAGATTTCTTCCGGTACGATTTTCCTTACTATAATCAGCAAATTCTGTTAGTCTGGTCATCATAGAACTACTAACATCACTGCTTCCTCCTAAAAACAACGGATTTTCTTTCGCTAAAGCATTTAGAATTTTAGAAGAAGATTCTCTTAGACTCTCTGTTTCTTCTGAAGAAATTGGATAATCAAAATCTAGATGATCTAAAGATAAATCGCCTCCTGCAATTTTAACAAACTGCTGTTTGATATCGTCTGATAAACGATCATAGTCTTGTTGCCACTTTTGATAGTTTTCTAAACATCGCGACTCTATCATGCTTTGCATTTCCTCTTTGGCTTCATTACTAACTGTAAAAGGAATATCGCGAATATTTAGTTGATGTTTAACATGAGAAATATCATCTTCCGTTAAGGGAGTACCATGAACTTCTTTGGTTCCCTCTAATTTAGAATATTTTCCAATCGTTGTATTCACGATAATCATATTAGGAAGTGAGGATTGTTTCGCTTTCGTAATGGCATTATCAATAGCATTTAAATCTTCTCCATCTACCGTAATAACATTCCAATTTAAACTACTAAAATATTTGGTAGTATCGATTGTATTGACATCATCAGTAGAACCATCTAGACAGATTTTATTAGAATCATATAAAACAATTAATTTATTCAGTCTCAAAGTGCCAGCCAAAGCTGCTGCTTCATAGCTAATTCCCTCCATTAAATCGCCATCACTACATAGGACATAAGTATAGTAATCCAATAGTTGAACTCCTTGTTTGCGATAGCACTCTCTTAAGTAAGATTCTCCAATAGCCATACCTACAGCACTAGCAAATCCTTGACCTAAAGGACCAGTAGACATATCCACGCCAGGAGTAATCGAATATTCTGGGTGTCCGGGAGTCTTAGATCGAAAAGTACGAAACTTTTTTAAATCTTTTAAAGTAAGATGATATCCAGCCATATACAAGGTAGCATATAACAAGCTAGAACCATGCCCACACGACATAACAAAGCGATCACGATTGATCCAATTTGGATCATCCGGATTAACTTTTAAATGCTTGGCATACAAAGTATACAGAATTGGTGCGGCACCCAAAGCAATTCCTGGATGCCCACTCCCTGCTTCATGAATCATATCAATACTCAATGCCCTTATACTATCTACAATTTTAGATTCGTTCGTAGTATTCGTTTCTTTCGATTTTAAAAACATAATTATCCCTCCTAGAGAAAGAAAAGATGTAACAATACATCTTATTCGTCATCAAACAAATTTTCCTTTTCTGGTTTTTCATCTAATTCTTCTATACGAAATTCTTTGGTTTCTTCTAAATTTTCTTTTTTTACACTAGATGATGATTTAACAGAACTCTTTTCTTCCGTATCTGTTACTTCAATCATAGGCGAAGTCTCTTTTTGTGCTTTTAAATTAGACAATTCTTTTCTCAACTTCTTAGGAGAAGTCTTTAAGTAAAAGTAAATTCCAATTCCACCAATCGCAAATAAAATCAAACAAGCAAAACTAACAATGACATATTTTAAAAAATCACTATCATCATTATCATCACCAACAATAGGCGCATGATCAGAAGTTGAACCATGATCAGTAGAAGTGATGATAGAAGTTGGATTTTCTTCTACAGAAGCTTCTTTTTCTCGAGTAACAATAATTCGATATGTTCTAGTATTTCCAGCTTTATCAGATACAGTAATCGTAA
>CALVOY010000028.1 GCA_944350415.1 uncultured Bacilli bacterium
TTCCTGAAAGTGTAGTAGCAAATTTAAATAAAGAAACCGATTTAAAAATAAGAATCATTCATGAAAAACAATTAGATACTTATAAAAAAGAATTTTTAAACTTAAATAATTTAATCGATATTGCTCGTTGTAATGATGTTTTGAACATCCTTCCTTATCAGCTCCTAAAACCAAATAGAAAATTTCAATATGGATTGATGAGAACTGGAGGAAGAAGTAAAGATTATGAAAAAGCATTAGAATTTTTATCCACCAATGGAATTGCTTACAAGTGCTATAAAATTAGTGAGGTAACACCGCCTCTTAGTAAATGCAAGGATCCAGAAAGTTTTAAACTGTATTTAAATGATACTGGTATTTTATTTATGATGATGCATTTATCTAAAATGAAATTATTTACAGATGACAATTTAAAATATATTTTATATGAAAATAGCTTAGCCAATGCCATTATTTCTTGTGGCTACAACTTATATTATTATCAATCAGAAGGAAAAGCAGAAGTTCCTTTTGTAGTTCAAACAAGAAACGGAAAGATTATTCCGATTGAAATTGTCAATAAAAATCTTTCAAAAGCTAAATCGTTATCCTTATTTATGAGTAAATTTAATATTACCGAAGCAATCCGATTTACCGAAGATAATTTCAGTATAAAAAAGGGAATCAAATATGTTCCTATTTATGCTGCTTTCTGTTTAAAAGATAGTTTATAATAATAAGTAAAATAGAACTAAAAAAGAAAAGAGGAGAAAAATGAGACCAGTTTTATTAGCTATTTTAGATGGATTTGGTTTACGCGATGAGAAAAAAGGAAATGCAGTAAAATTAGCTAGCAAGCCTAATTTTGATTATCTATGGAATAGTTATCCACACACTACTTTAAATGCTAGTGGCAAAGAAGTAGGTTTGCCTAATGGACAAATGGGAAACTCTGAAGTAGGCCATATGAATATAGGAGCAGGGCGCCTTGTATATCAACCTCAAGAGTTAATTAATGAAAAAATAGAAAATAAAGAATTTTTTAATAATAAAGAGATTTTAAAAATAATAAATCACAGCAAAGAGAATCATTCTAAATTACATATCATGGGTCTAATTAGTGATGGCGGAGTTCATTCTCATATCAATCATTTAATGGCCATTCTAGATATGTGTAAACAGAATAAAGTAGAAAAATTATATCTTCATTTATTTACAGATGGTAGAGATGTAGAACCATGTAGTTGCTATCAATATATTAAAAAGGTGGAAGATAAGCTAGAAGAAATTGGTGTTGGTAAAATTGCTAGCATTAGCGGACGTTATTATGCAATGGATCGAGATAATAATTATGATCGATTAAAGAAAGCATACGATGTTATAGTAAATGGCATAGGACCTAAACATCATTCAATCCAAGCCTTTGTAGAAGAAAGTTATACACAAAATATTACAGATGAATTTTTAATTCCTACCCTTTTTTCGGAAGAAGGAAGCATAGAAGAAAATGATGGTATTATAGTGTATAATTATCGAAAAGATCGTTTAAGAGAGCTATTAACAGCAATTACCAATCCTGCTTTTCAGGAGATGGAAGTAAAAAAATTTAGTAATGTCAAAGTAGTAACTATGTTACCCGTAGTAGAATCTGTAATAGCAGAACATGCTTTTGATGATCCGGTTCTAACCAATATATTAGGAGAATATATTGCAGACAATGGTTTACGACAATTACGAATTGCTGAAACAGAAAAATATGCTCATGTTACTTTTTTCTTTGATGGTGGTAAAGAGATAGACTATCCAAATGAGAAAAAAATACTTATCCCATCTCCTAAAGTGGCTACCTATGATTTAAAACCAGAAATGAGTATTGCAGAAGTAACAGATGCTTTACTGAAAGAATTATCTGAAACTCACTATGATTTGATTATTTTAAATTTTGCCAATTGTGATATGGTTGGACATACTGGAAGCTTAGAAGCAGCTATAAAAGCAGTAGAAGCAGTAGATGAAAATTTAGGCAAGATTTATCAGAAAATAAAAGAGTTGAATGGGGTATTAATTGTAACAGCAGACCATGGAAATTGTGAGCTGATGTTAGATGAAAATAATAATATTATTACTTCCCATACTACCAATAAAGTACCTTTTATTATCTGTGATCATAACTATCAGTTAAAAGAAGGAAAGTTGGGTGACATTGCACCTACTATTTTAAAAATTATGAATTTAGAGATTCCGAGTGAAATGACTGGAAACCCTTTAGTTTAAAAGAAGCTACCCCTTAATGAATAGCTTCTTTTTCTTTATCATCTTCTTTAAATAAATCTTCAATATGAATATTTAATGCATAGGAAATTCTTCCTAAAGTTGCAATCGAAAAACCTTTGTTTTTCCTAAGACTTTCAATATCACATATATAATCTCTTGTTAAACCTGTAAGATCAGCTAGCTGTTGCTGGGTTAATTTGGAGTTAATACGATATTTTTTAACATTCTTACGCACAACATCATAATAATAATTGTCATCCACAAGAAGTTTTTGATTCATATTACACCTCATTAAATCTAATTCTATTATCCATCATAAATAAAACAAAATATACGGTCTTATAGACCTTGAAAAATATGTTCAAACAAGTTATAATGAAAATAGTAAAAATAGGGAACGATAGAAGTAGGAGTGAAAGGTTATGTCAATAGAAGAAAAAGAGATAGAGAAAGAAATGAAAAAAGAGAAAGAAATAGAAAAAGAGATAGAGAAAGAAGAAAAAGGAAAAAAGAAAAGAGTGATTATATTACTCTTGCTTTTGTTGCTGCTATGTATCTTTGGAATCAGCATAACCTTTGGAAAAGGGATCTATGAATCTATAACAGATCAAATTATAGAAGTCTTAAATTTGAGAAAACCAAGTGCACCAGTCATCACAGGAGGAAGTGAAGAATGGGCGAAAGAAAGACTAATTCGAGTAGAAAAAGATGCAGAAGCAAAAGATGGATTAGCCTATTATGAATATTGTATTAGAGAAGAAAAAAGTACGAAGAAATGTGAATGGAAGAAAACAGAAACGAAGAATGTAAAAGTAATAGAGACAGGGATATACTATGTAACCTTTAGAGTAGTAGATCAAGAAGAAAGAAGAGGATATAATTCCAATACAGAAG
>CALVOY010000029.1 GCA_944350415.1 uncultured Bacilli bacterium
TCTATTTTGTTCTTTAACAAGTTCATATTTATCAGCACTTTGGTACTTGTCCCAATTTTTGATTTTGTATATATTGTCCTCACAAATTAACATTTCAAAATGGATTAACTTGTCCAATATATTTTGATTTTTTTTGTTTGATTTGTGTGTAATTGTCGCAAGATCTTCTACGGTTATTGGTGTATTTTCTGACATCATAATCTTTCCACCTTGCATAGATACTCAAGCAATTACTAATAATTGAATCCATATTCTAAAGAACGTGTCCCCATCACGTTCTTTTAGTAATAGTTGCATTTTAGAATTTGCAAATATATTTGTAAACACTTTAATCCATTGCATATATGGTACTCCTTTCTATCTTTTTATTGAACTTTCTTCTTTTTCTTTTAAGTATTCATCTAAAGCCTGTACTCTAAATAATACTCTACCACCAACTCTAGCACATGGTATTTGTTTTCTTCTTACTAGCTGATTTACAAGCCAATATGATATTCCCAAGTACTCTGCTGTTTCTTTCATTGTTAGTGTTGTTCTTTCTACTTTTGGTAACTCGTTCATAAAATCACCTCCTCATCTATTGGTTTGACTTCTTTTGTTTCACATTGTATAATGTAATCGTACAATTACTAATTATTATTTTAATTGTATTGCTTTGAATTATAAACACAACAATTGGAGATTACTTATTTTTTATTGATTTGTAGGAGTGGTTGTATGGAAAACTATTTAAAAATAGCAATTGATACAGATAAATTAGAAGAATATTTTATAACGTACACACAAAAGCCGTACATTTTAAACAACAAAGGAAAAAACTTTTTTCATTTTGAAGCTGATAAACCTATATCTAAACCATTAGGTTCATTATTTGTAGAATTTATAAATTTGGATTTTAAAAATAATGATACATTTAAGGATTTTGTTATGAAATATCTATTTATCCCTTTATTACAAGAACTGTTTTCTAATTCATTACCAAAATCAGTTTTTTATGAAAAAAAATATTATAAAGAGCCATCTGATTTACAACTTTTTACTGTAATTTTGTCTACAGATGAAATAGAAGAATACTATAATAAAATTTATAAAAATTTTTTTAACGAATTAAAATTACTTCAAAATGAATATCTAGCAATTGCTAATTTAAATCATAAAAATTATGCTTTAGAAGCGTTAGGCTCTACTGTTACATTGAATAACAAAAATGAAAATTATTATGGTTTAATTAATGGATTATGCTTATCCATAGAAAACCTTAAAATAAATTTTGATACTGAAAATACCTTTAATAATAGAAAGTTGGCTGGATTAATACCTTTTTATTTTTCTTCATCTAAATTTGAAGATATTATAATCATAATATTAAAAGAATTGTTAACATATAAAAGTTCTTTTAGAATACAAAGATGTCAAAATTGTGGTAAATACTTTATTCCCAAAACTGCTCATCCAACTTTATTTTGTGATGAAATATATCAAAATAATAGTACATGTAAGCAAATTGGATCCGAACTAAGACATCAAAAGACATTAGAAAAAGATTCTATTTTGCAAGAATATAGGAAGCGATATCAAAATTTAGCAAGTGAAGCATCAAAGTCAGATAATCCTATTATTAAGCAAATGTATGAAGATTATAAAAAAGAAGGTTTAATTATGAGGAAAAATTATATAAAAAATAAAATTACAGAAGAAAAATTTAAAAAATGGATAAATAAATTTTATATAGATAAAACATAAAACTGTATAAGGAGATGATTTTATGAATATGGAAGATGAGGTAAGAGAGTTAATAGATTGTCATGGAGAAGGAGATTATTTAGATTTCAAAGAATATGATTATCATAAGGAAAATAAAGAAGAATTAGTTAAGGACATTTTGGCTTTTTCTAATTCGCATAGCACAAGAAATAAATATATTATAATAGGTGCTACCGAAGAAAACAATGTATGTACAGGATTAAAAGAAATTGATAAAACAAAAATAAGAGATGAAGCAGAATTTCAACAAATAATAAATACTTACATATACGAAAATCTAATTGTAAATTACAAAGTTTTAAATATTGATGGAACAGATATACTAGTAATTCAAATTCCCGCTGAAAATAATTCTAATAGACCATTTATGGTTAAAAAGCAGATTGGTAAATTAAAAGAAAATGAAGTATATATCAGAAAAAGCAGTTCGACTGGTTTGGCAACAAAAAAAGATTTAGAATATATGTTTAGAGATAATAAAAACAGTAAATTGATTGTTCAATCATATTTAAATGGAAATATCTCAAATAAAATTCAGTTATCTACTTTAAATACAATTATAGAACAATATAAAAATAAAAAATTAGAAAAATTAAAGCAATTAGTTAGTCATATTAATCAATTAAAAGGAGAATCATTTTCTTTTAGCTCAGGTTTATCTTTTTTGGTAAGTGATGAAATTGTAAAATTAGAAGAAGAAAAAGAAAATTTGATAAAAAAAGGATTAAATAAGTTAGAATTGACTTATGATGATTCTATATTTGAATTTAAAAATGTAAGGTGGAAAACTACTTTTAATGGTGGAGGATTAAGTCCAATAAGTAAAGTTCTTTATGGTGATAACAGCGAAATTGAAAGATATTGGGCTTTAAAAGAGTTAGATACTTATATATTAGAATATTTATCAATTAATTCATATTTTGAAAATCTACCACAAATATATACTTCGAATTTACTCATCTCAAACATTGGAAACTATTTTGATGAAGATATAGAATTAAAATTGATTATCGATAAAGATAGTTTCTTTCAAATAGATAATCTTGTTATTGATGATAATAGTTTAATCAAATATTTAGGTAATATGTATTATGATTTAAGGAAGGATATAATCGATTGTCCCGTAATTAGCAATATTGATGAGTATGAATATCCTATACTCCCAACTCATAATGTTCCAACTCCACATATTCCTTCATATATAGGTTCTATGTATAGTTATGAACCAACTTATTTAGATAAGTTAGAAGAAAAATCTGAAGATTTTAAAAGTGATATTGAAAGTTTATTTGCTGATTCAATATATGAAGAAAATGATAAAATTATTCTTAAAACTAATTTTAGAAAAATAATGCAAAATAGATCTATGTTTTTAGAATCAAAATTATTATTTAAGAATAATAATTTAAGTATTCAATATGAAATACGATCTAAAAATAATCCCAAAATAATAATTGGAACAATAGAAAATTAATATCGCATTAACTTTTATAAATAAAAGTTATCCTTTGATAGCTTTTATTTTTTTATATTACAATTCCAAAATAATTTTATAATCTTTAATTGTTGGGTTTTGAATTGAAAATCTATGATGTTATAATATGTTTACAACAATCGATAATGCAACTATCAATTGTTAGATTTACAGAAAGGAGGCCAAAAATTGACTGGTAGTATTGAAAAACGTGGAAAGGACAGTTATAGGTTAGTAGTATTCAAAGGCTATGATTTAGATGGAAAATCCATAAGACATCAGAAAACAGTACACTGTAAAAATAAATCAGAAGCAAGAACAGAACTAGCAAAATATATTGCAGAAGTTGAAAATGGATTTATAGTTGAAGGAAATGTACCAACATTTAAAGAATTCGTTGAAATATGGAAACGTGATTATGGACTAAAAGAACTTGCACCATCCACTTATTACAGATATTTAGGCATATTAGAATCTAGAATTCTTCCCTACTTTGGGCATTTTAAATTAAATAAAATTAGACCTATTGATATTATGCAGTTTTATAATTTGCTTGAAGATGATACACAAATTGTTAGAAAGAAGAACAACAATGGAAAGAAAACAAGAAAGCCTTTATCAAAGAAAACAATTTTAGAACATCATAGGCTTTTACATGCAATGCTAACTAAAGCTGTTTATTGGCAAATGATTGTAAATAATCCTGCAGAACGTGTGCAACCACCTAAAGCACCTAAACCTAAACGTGAATGTTATGACGAAGTACAAACTAGAATTCTAATAGACAATCTAGAAAAACTAACTGGCAATGACATCAAATACAAAGTAGCAGTTTTACTCGACATATTCATAGGTGCAAGACTTGGAGAACTAGCAGGACTTGAATGGTCAGACATTGACTTAAACAACGGAATTATCAGCATAAATAAATCAAGTCAATATTTATCTGACAAAGGAATATTCACAAAAAGCCCTAAAACAGAAAGTTCAATTCGCGAAGTCGCTATTCCCGATTTTATCGTTTCTTTACTCAAAGAATATAAATTATGGTACGAAGAACAAAAATCGATTGTAGGCGATTTCTGGCACGATTCAGATAGGTTATTTGTACAAGTAGATGGCAAACCAATTACACCATCAACAATTAGTAAATGGTTTGAAAAATTTATTAAGCAAATTGGCTTACCTGTTATTACATTTCATGGGTTACGCCATACAAACGCAACATTGCTTATAGCGCAACAAGTAGATGTAGCAACTGTATCAGCAAGACTAGGTCATTCACAGATTACTACAACCTATAATTTCTATGTACATCCTTTAAAATCACACGACAAACACGCAGGAAATGTACTAGAAAATTTAT
>CALVOY010000030.1 GCA_944350415.1 uncultured Bacilli bacterium
ATACGGTTAAAACCTCGCTTTCTATTGTTTTTAGACAACTCAATTATAAAGCTTTTTTAGGTTTTTAACCGTTTTTTTATTTTATAAGGGTTTGTTTTCGTAATCTCCACACTTTGGAAACACTATCAGATTAGGGTTGAGATTTGCATATTTTTTTTAAATATGCTATACTGTAATGGCCCGAGAAAGAGGAATTATGAAAAAAATTTATAATTATACTTTCCAGTTGGTATGTATATACATTTTAGCGTTATCTTTATTTTCTATTTCTAGTTTTGAAATAAAAGTAGAACACTTTGATAGTAATATACATAATGTAAATCAAGAGAAAATAATAAGCAGTGCTCTTCTATCTCACACTGATCAGGAAGATGGGAAGAAAGAAGAGGCACTAGAAGAAGAAAGTATAAACAAGATAGAAGAGGACTCCTCTTCTACAAATGAACAAGAAGTTCAAGAATCTGAAGAAACCAATAACAAACAAGAAGACTCTTCATCTACTAAAGTAGAGGAAGCTATAAATATCGTAGATACATCTAGTTTTACAGTATTGGCAGAAGAAATAGTAAACATGAGTCATTACGGGCATGACTGTTATGGATGTACCTCTGGTTACACAGCTTCCGGATATTATATTGGAGATGGTAGAATTTATTATCAAGATCCTACCTTTGGCAGTGTAAGAATAGTAGCAGCAGATGCGAAATATCCTTTGGGGACCATTCTTCGACTTGGCTATCAAAATTCTACTATAACCGCGATTGTTTTAGATCGTGGTGGAGGAATTGGTGATGGTAAAAAATTTCAGATTGATTTGCTAACTACCAATAATAGTAAGGCTTATGAACTTGGTATTGTTCAGAATACCCATTTAGAAGTATTAAGATTAGGTTACTAATTTTAATGCTTTTTATTTTGAATATAGGTGTATATTTATGAGGACATAGAGTGATCCAAAGCGATCGAAAGTAAGAGTATCATAATATAGCTTTTTCTAAAGAAAAATCAAGTGATAGAAATCGGATTGGATTCAGAGATCAGAATGATCTGAACAAAATTATTTTTTTGTTTTTAAAACAGCTAGATTTCTAAAAGATTCATGATATAATATTGTTAAATAATGTAGTAGTTTTGATAGAATTGGGTGATAAAATGCGAAATAAGAATAAAGTAAAATTATTCAAACATCAAGTGTTAATAACAGCTATTTCTGTTTTTGCTGTGGTTATTAGTATGATTGGCGGAAGTTATGCTATTTTTTCATCCACTTCTAAAGCAGATGAGTATAATGTACTAAAAGTAGGAGAACTAGAAATCAGTTATGTAGATACAGGAGATGGCTATGGTGATGTTCTATCCTTAAATGGAGCTTATCCAATTAGTGATAGTGAAGGAGCTTCCAGCACTCCATATCGTTTTAATATTACTAATACAGGTACAATTGCTGCGGATTTTAAAATAAAAATTCTTTATGATGAGTCTATTATTGAAGAGGATGGATGCGAAAATAATTTATTATTACCAGAGTATGTGAAGTATAAGTTTGATAATGAAGATCCTGTGTTGTTAAGTAGTAAAGAGTCAGAAGATTATTTAATTTATGAGGCAAGTAATTTGTTACCTGGTAGTAGTGAAATTCATGAAATCCGTATTTGGATAGATGAGTCTGCTCCAAACGATATTTTAGGAAAACATTTTCATGGAAAGGTAGTAGTTGAAAGTGCGCAAAGTGGAATTGATGAATCCTTAGAAAATGAATATATAACTGGACAAAGCATAACTTTAAAAGATGGAAGTAAGTGGCATGTATTAGAAGATAGTAGCAAGAACAGTGCGACAGTTACCTTATTATCCGATTATAATTTAAAAAGTAATGGTACTTATGATGTAGACTGTGGGAAGAATATCAATGGAGTTGTTAACTGTAATCCACAAGTTTTTGATGAATCCAATCATCGTGAACAAGATTCCAATTCCTATTGTACTTTACCAGAATATGGATGTAATCAATATGAACAAAATGGTAGTAGTGTGATTTTAGATTCTAGTATTAAAAATTGGTTAAATAATACTTATCTTCCACTCATAAAACAATCTTTAACGGATCATGGAGGAACAATAGAAAGCTTGACAGTATCATTACCAACTATGGAACAGCTAGCCAAAGCGGATAATCAATCTTTTTCTCAAAATCAAATTAATTTTAGTTCTGATTGGTTAACCACCACTAATTATTGGACAAGAACTGCATCAAATTTGAATTCTGCTTATGTATGGAATGTAGTTGGAGAGTACAATAATAGTTACATTCAATATGCGAATAATGCTACACAGTCTGGAATTAGACCAGTTATAGTAGTATCAAAACAAAATATTCAGAAATAAAGAACGGTCAAAAAGTAGAAAAATATTGACCTTTTTTTTATTTTATGTTATAATACAAGCCGTATTGAAAGAGGGGATTATAATGAATGATAGAAATAATATTATTTTTGATGAATTAGATGCAGTTATGCCTTATGATGAGAGGATAGATAATAATTTAAAAAGAATGGGTAATAATGATGAAGAAATGTTAGAATTTGATAGGAACTTTTCTCCGGTATTAACTGGAATCAAACAATGGTATTCAAATGTAAAAGCTAAGAGACAAGCAAAAAAACAAAAAGAAGTATCAAATAATGAAGAATTAGAATCAGATATGAATATACAACCAGAATTAAATAAATTCCAACAATGGTATTCAAATGTAAAAGCTAAGAGACAAGCAAAAAAACAAAAAGAAGCATCAAATAATGAAGAATTAGAATCAGATATGAATATACAACCAGAATTAAATAAATTCCAACAATGGTATTCAAATGTAAAAGCTAAGAGACAAGCAAAAAAACAAAAAGAAGAATCAAATAATGAAGAATTAGATATGAATATACAACCAGAATTAAATAAATTCCAACAATGGTATTCAAATGTAAAAGCTAAGAGACAAGCAAAAAAACAAGAAGAAGTATCAAATAATAAAGAATTAGATATGAATATACAGCCAGAATTAAATAGATTCCAACAATGGTATTCAAATGTAAAAGCTAAGAGACAAGAAAAGAGACAATTCAAAAAAGAAATAAAACAAGCAAAAAAAGAAATGAAACAAGCAGCAAAAGAACTGAAAGCACAACTATCAGAATTCCATGATCAAAAAGATGAATTAATTAATGCTTATATGTGGACTATTTGTCAAACTATAGGATTTGTAGCAATGACAATTATAGGACTAACAGTTCCAGGATTAAATTTCCTTTTTGGTATATTTACATCAGTTTTAGCGCTTGCTTGCGTTGCTTCTGTTCAAAATTTGATTGAAAAAAGAAAAGAATATAAGAAAATAAGTTCTGTGACACAAAAAGAAGAAGTAAAAAAGAATACATTTCAGAAAAAAGGATTGTTTAAAAGTTTGAGAAATGCATTTGGCAAGTTTAAGTCCAAAAATCAATCAGATGATGATATTAATTGGTTACCATTATTTGATAAGGATGATGATATTCATTGGTTACCAGGATTTAATAAAGATATGGTAAAGAATATTTCATTACAACCAATGAACGAATCTCAAACGGATGACAATGATATAATAGCAGATGCATACTTGCCTTCTGAGAAAGATTTAAAAGATGAGAAAGAAGAAAAAATATCTATATCTTATTCATTAAATCAAAATGGACCAAAAGCGATGTCTGTAGATTTATCGGATATTCATACAACTTCAGGATTAGATATTATTTTGAAACAGTTTATTCCTAATACTAATAATATTGATATCAAACATTTTATTGTAAATGAAGAAGATAAAGATGTTACAGAATATATGGAACAGCAAATCGAAGAATTAACAGGTTGTACAGCTATATACAGTAATCAAGTAATGGATGATGAAGAAAAGCGTGTTTATATGTTAGGAAGATAAGCGATTGAAAAATCGCTTTTTTTCTTTTATACTAAAATGGGTGATAAAATGGATTTTGATGTTGTAATTAAAAATAGAAGAAGTATCCGTAAATATAGTAATCAAAATATTCCTATAACAGCAATCAATCAAATAATAGAAGCTGGGTTGCTTGCGCCCTCTGCTCATAATAGACAGCCATGGGAAATTGTAGTTTTAAAGAAAAAGCAAACCGAAATAGCTGCTATCATGAAGCAATATAATTCTATCCATCCAGAGGATGAAAGTATTCTAAAAACAGCCAGTACTATAGAAAGGTGCAATACTCTTTTGTTAGTTTATTGTAATAGTTTTGAACAATGGGAGTATGATCTTTTATCGATGGGAGCAATGATTGAAAATATGCTATTAAAAGCAACTGATTTAGAAATAGGAAGTGTTTGGATTGGGAATGTAGTACCAATGCAAAAAGAAATCAGTAATTATTTAAAAATAGATGATCGAAATAAGAAGCTAGTTAGTGCTGTTGCATTAGGATATCCCTTACATGAGCCTAAGCCACTTAGTAGAAAAAAGCTGTTAGATATTGTTCTTTATCAAGATTTTATGATAGATGAGGAATAATCGAATAGTGAGTAGTAAAGTTTAGTAAATAGACTAAACTTTTTTCATTTGTTTTGCTAAAATAAAAAATGGAGGATATATATGAATGAAGATATTATTTTAGAAATTAGTAATAATTTAAATATTAAACCAAAACAAGTAGAAACAGTATTAAATTTATTGAGTGAAGGAAATACCATTCCTTTTATTGCTAGATATCGAAAAGAAGCAACCGGTGCTTTGGATGAAGAAATTATTCGTAATATCAATGAGGTTTATGAATATCAAACGAATCTATTAAAAAGAAAGGAAGATGTGATTCGTTTAATCGATGAAAAAGGACTTTTGACTGACGAATTAAAAGATACCATTATGAAGTGTCAAAAGTTAGTAGAAGTAGAAGACTTATATCGACCTTTTAAAGAAAAGAAAAAAACCAAAGCAACCGAAGCAATTAAAAATGGTTTGGAGCCGTTTGCTAAAATGATTATGGCATTTCCTATGACTGGTAGTTTGGATGATATGGCTAAGAAGTTTATAACGGAAAATGTCAAAACCGTAGAAGAAGCCATCCAAGGAGCTAAATATATCATTGCAGAATGGATTAGTGATAATGCTAGTTATCGTAAAGAACTTAGAAGAAGACTATATCAAAACGGAGTATTAGTAAGTAAATTAAAAAAGAATGCAGTAGATGAAAATAAAACATATGAAATGTATTATGATTATAGTGAAGCTGTAAATAGGATTAAACCTCATCGTGTTCTTGCTACCAATCGTGGAGAAAAAGAAGCTGTTTTGACAGTTAGTATTGATATAAATGATGATATCTTAATTTCTTATCTAGAAAATAAGATCATCAAAAATAAAGATTCTTTTGTTGTAAATGATGTAAAAGAGGCCATCAAAGATAGTTATAAACGACTAATTTTTCCTAGTATCGAAAGAGAAATTAGAGCAGAGCTAAAAGAGAAAGCAGAAGAAGTAGCAATTGATAATTTTTCAAAGAATGTAGAAAGCTTATTGTTAACCCCACCTATGAAAGATAAAGTAGTATTAGGATATGATCCTGCTTTTCGTACAGGATGCAAGTTGGCAGTATTGGATCCAACTGGAAAAGTATTAGATATTCAGGTAATTTATCCAACCGAACCACATAACAAAATAGAAGAAAGTAAAAAGATTGTCTTAGATTTGATCGATAAGTACAATATTGATATTATCGCAATCGGAAATGGTACGGCCTCTCGTGAAAGTGAAGCTTTTATTGCCAATACCATAAAAGATGCAAAAAGAAAAGTAGAGTATATCATAGTTAGTGAAGCGGGGGCTTCTGTTTATTCGGCTTCTCCTCTTGCCATCAAAGAATTTCCTGATTTAACAGTAGAAAAAAGAAGTGCGATTTCGATTGGTAGAAGACTACAAGATAGTTTATCAGAACTTGTAAAAATTGATCCTAAAAGTATTGGTGTTGGTCTTTATCAACACGATGTTCAAGGAAAAAAACTAGATGAGTCACTGGACTTTGTGGTAACAAAAGCTGTAAATGGAGTAGGAGTAAATATTAATACAGCCTCTCCATCTCTTCTTCAATATGTTTCTGGACTTACTAAAAAAGCAATCGATACGATTATAACTTATCGTGATACCAATGGAAAAATAGCTTCCCGTGAAGAAATTAAAAAAATGAAGGGAATAACCGATAAGATCTATGAACAATCTATTGGTTTTATGAGAATTTTAGATGGAAATAATCCTTTGGATAAAACTTCTATTCACCCAGAAAGTTATTCACAAACGCATATGCTATTAGATTCTATTAACTGTAGTATAGATGATATTGGTACAGAAAAATTAAAAGAGAAATTAAAAGATTATGATATTGAAAACTCAAATTTAGAAATAGACAAATATACACTCCAGGATATTATCGAGGCATTAACCAAACCTAATCGTGATCCTAGAGATGAAATGCCTAAACCAATTCTTAAGAGTGATGTTCTACATGTGGAGGATTTACATGTTGGAGATAAATTACAGGGAACTGTTAGAAATGTAGTAGATTTTGGTTTGTTTATCGACATTGGTCTTCATAATGATGGCCTTGCTCATATTTCAAAACTATCTAAAGAGTACATTAAACACCCTTCTGATTTATTTAGTGTAGGAGATATTGTGGATTGCTATGTGATTGATATCAAAAAAGATCAAGAAAAAGTATCTCTTAGTTTAATAGAGGGTTAGTAATGGATAAAATATCAGAAATTAGAGATATTTATGAGAAACAAGAACTTCTTCAACAGAAAATTACGAAATTATATGAAATAAAGGCATCTCAAGAAGAATTAAATCAAGCAATTTATCAATTGTATTTACTAAAGGCCACTTTAAGTCGTTTGGAAAGAGATGCCTATTTGGAAATGGATCCGACCATTTCTGGTAATAGAATCGATTTGTATTTGAAAAAAGTCCACATGTCTTTTGAAGAAAATCCTAGTGAATTTGAATGTTTGATCACATTGCATAATACCAAAAAAGTAATTGGTGAAATACAAATTCGCTTTTATGCCTTTCAAAAGTATTTAGGTAATATTGGAGCTAATATCCAAGAAGAGTATCGCGGGAATCATTATGTAAAGGATGCCTATATACTGCTTCGTGATGTAATGCTGGAACGAGGATTAACTAGGCCTGTTTTTACAGTAAAAACCAGTAATATATCTTCCATTCATTGTATTCAGTCGCTAGGAGCCTATTTGGTAGGGGAAGGAAAATTTGAAGATAAATCTTATTATATCTATGAGGATAATTTGGAAAAAGAGAAGGATAAAAGGAATAAATTATAAAAATTGTTTGCCATAAACAGAAAGATAAAGAAGAGTGATTTTTAAGGTGTAAAAAGCATGTCTTCTTTCTTTTTTTATGTGTAAATCGAACAACGAAAAAATCAAAAAAATCAAAAAATTAAAAATCTTATAAAATAAGGTTTTTGAAAAAATGAAAAAAATAATCAAAATAAAGCTGTTATACAAAATGTGGAAAACATCCTTTAAATATAAGAATATTAAACAAAATGAAGCTATAAAATTAAAATGATAAAAAAACCAAAAAATATAAAAAATCAAAAAAGAAGAATGTCAAGTTTTTTGATTTTTCTAAAAAAATATTGACTCCAAAAATTAGGAATAATAAAATGGAATTATCAAGATATAGAGATGGAG
>CALVOY010000031.1 GCA_944350415.1 uncultured Bacilli bacterium
ATATCATTATGTTCTGCGTTAGCATGTCTTTATATTAATTTTAGATGAAAAAAATAAGAGTTTTATCTAAGTTACCCAGATTTTTAAAATAATTGAAGGAAAATTTCGTAAAATACCGAAACTCAAACAATTGATCGGATTGCTTATTTTTCTTTCTTATAATATAATAAAATAATATTACACATTCATTGTGTGATATTGAAATCATAATATCTTTTTTAGAGACAGAAAGGAATGAGCGAAAATGTTAGAATTAAAAGATATTTGTTTTACTAGAAATCAGAAGAAAATACTAGATCATATTTCTTTAAAGCTAGATCATGATAAATTTTATGTAATTACCGGTCCTAATGGCAGTGGTAAATCGACTTTGGCTAAAATTATTATGGGAATTGAAATGCCAGACTCAGGTCAAATTATTTGGAATGGAGTAGACATTACCAATAAAAAAATTCATGAAAGAGCAGCTCTTGGAATTGGTTTTGCCTTTCAACAACCAGTTTGCTTCAAAGGAATTACAGTGCATGATTTACTAAATATTGCATCCGAAAAAAAGCTTTCTAAAAAAGAAGCTTGTGATATTTTATCTAAAGTGGGATTGTGTGCATTAGAATATATTGATCGAGAAATTAATAAATCATTATCGGGAGGAGAATTGAAAAGAATTGAAATTGCTTCTATTTTAGCTAGAAATCCTAAACTCGCTATTTTTGATGAACCAGAAGCAGGAATCGATTTATGGAGTTTTCAAAATCTAAATCAAGTGTTTAAACAAATTCAAGCTTCTTCCGCTGGAATTACTCTTGTGATTTCTCACCAGGAGCGAATTTTACAGATTGCAGATTCTATTATTCTAATGGAAAATGGTCAAATTCAAAAAATGGATACGAAAGAAAATATGATATCTTCCATTTTTCAAGAAACCAAATGTTGTAAGGAGGGGATAGTTTGTGAGTAAGGTAATAGACCAAATGCTAAAAGAAATTCTTCCAGAAGATTTACACAAAGCAGATGCTTATAACCTTAGAAAAGATGGCTATAGTATTGAACGTAAAGAAAATCCATATATTCAAATTATCTCTAAACCGGATGGAACGGGAATCGATATTTATGTGAAAGAGGGAACTTTATTTGGAGTGATTGATATTCCGGTAATTATTACAGAAAGTGGTTTGACAGATATTGTTTATAATGATTTCCATATTGGAAAAAATGCCAATATTACGATTATAGCTGGTTGTGGGATTCATAATAATTCAGATCAAAATTCTGAGCATGATGGAATTCATCGCTTCTTTTTAGAGGAAAATGCTAAGGTAAAATATGTGGAGAAACATTATGGTGAAGGCAAAGGCACAGGATTAAAAACATTAAATCCGGTAACCAAAATTATGATGAAAAAGGGTTCCTATATGGTAATGGATACTGTTCAGATTCGGGGAGTAGATGATACATTAAGGACAACAACCGCAACACTTGCTAAGGATGCTAAACTAGTAATTCGAGAGAAGATTTTAACTACCGATGATCAACAAGCTAAAACAAAATTTCAGATTCATTTAAAAGGTGAAAATGCTAGTACCCATGTAATTTCTAGATCGGTTGCTCAAGATCAGTCTTATCAAGAGTTTAAGTCTAATGTTGTTGGTAGTAAGAAGTGCTATGGGCATGTAGAATGCGATGCTATTATTCAAGATCAGGGAACTGTAAAAGCAATTCCTGAAATTTATGCGAAAAGTGTTGATAGTAATTTAGTTCATGAGGCTACCATTGGCAAAATTGCAGGCGAACAGTTTGTAAAACTAATGTCTTTAGGATTGAATGAAAAAGAAGCTGAAAAAATGATTATTAATGGTTTTTTGAAATAGAGATTGATTTCAAAAAGAAAGAACGAAATGAATGAATTTTATTTCATTCTTTTTTTTTATTTGTTCATACTAATGGTGAAGGAATTGGATCTAAGTGAATCATTTTGATGGGGGAATTTATATGAAGAAATATTTTTGTTTATCGATTGCCTTATTATTGGCTGCACTAAATTTTAATCTCATTTTAAAACCTTTAGAACTGGTTACTGGTGGAACTCAAGGATTAGCTCTAATCTTGCATGCTTTAACAGATTTTAATCCTTCTATTATTATATTGACCATCAATCTATTTACTTTATTTCTTAGTTATTTTATGTTATCTAAAGAAACTACTAGAGGGACAGTTGTAGCAGCCATTGAATATCCTTTGTTTGTAAAACTAACGAGTTCTTTCCCTGATTTTTCTATTGTACATCAACAGGAACTGATATTTGTTGTGTTGGCAGGAATTGTTTGTGGATTAACAGGTGGATATGTATATCAATTGGGTTTTTCATCAGGTGGAATTCATACTATTAATTTATTAGTCAATAAATATCTGAATATTAAAGTTGCGCTTTCTAATTTTTTCATAAATGCTATGATTATTATCGGTGGATGTTTTATTTTTGGAATGAAAAAAGCACTATATTCGATTGTAGTCATTACGGTTAGTAGCATTTTAATCAATCAACTTCTTGGTCGAAATCGGAAAAACTCTAACCGATTGTGATTTTAAAAAGGAATATCTAGTCGTTTGATTTGAAAACTGGTAGCTAATGATAAAATAATCAAAATAATTTCCTTTTCTATGATATAATTAAGAAAAGAGTTCTTTAGAAGATAGGGAAGTGCATAGTATGAAAACGATAGAAGAAATGATTCAGAATGTGAATGAGAAAAATGTTGATCAAGTGAATTGGACTACTGCTTGGAGTAAAAAATATCCGATTTTGGCTACTTATCAGACCGAAGTAGATATCCCAAAATATTCTAATCAGCTAAGAAAGTTACTGGAGGATTTAAAACAAGAATATCATTATCATGAATTGGATGCGATGTTAGTTTTAAAAGATATTTTATATCATGAGTGGAAGGATAAAAAAGAAGTTGTTAAAAAGTGAGGTGAAATAAATGAAAAAAAGATTATATAAAATAGAGAAAGGTAAAAAACTATGCGGTGTATGTGGTGGAATTGCTGAGTATTTTGATATAGATCCAACAGTAATTCGACTATTATGGATACTGTTAGTTTTCTGTGCTGGAACAGGAATTTTAGCTTATATTGTGGCTGCTATTATTATGCCAACGAAAAGTTAAATTATGTAGAAGGAGAAAGAAGTATGAATAGAATCAGTAATTTATTATGGGGATTGGTTTTTATTATAGTAGGATTGGTTTTTGGATTAAATGCCTTAGATATAACGGATATTAATATTTTCTTTGATGGTTGGTGGACCTTATTTATTATTGTTCCCTGTTTTATTGGTTTGTTTAAAGAAAAGGATAAAACAGCAGATTTTATTGGTCTAGTAATTGGAGTTTGTTTATTACTAGGTTGTCAAGATGTTGTGGAATTTGCCTTGATTTGGAAGTTAATGGTTCCTGCTATTTTAGTGATGATAGGGTTATCCTTAATATTTAAAGATTTTTTTAATGGAAAAGTAAAACAAAAAATGAAAAAATTGAATCAATCAGAGAGTAAAGAGTATTGGGCTTGTTTTTCTGGGCAGACAGTTGATTTTAGTAAGGAAAAGTTTGAAGGATGTTCTTTGAGTGCTGTCTTTGGTGGTGTAAAATGTGATTTGAAAACAGCGGTTATAAAAGAAGATACTGCGATTCATGCTAGTAGTATTTTTGGTGGTATTACCATCTATGTACCAGAAGATGTCAATATCAAAATAAGTTCTACTTCTATTTTTGGTGGGGTATCTGATGAAAGAAAAAAGAAGACAAAAGATGCTAAATATACTATTTATATTCATGCGACTGCTTTATTTGGAGGAGTTGAAATTAAATGAGTCAAATCCAAAAAGTCATCCGGTATTTAGCGATAGCTTTTGCTTTCTTTTTGATTTTTGGTATTTTATCATGCCTTATGTATGGTTTTTCCTTTATGGCTGATCTATTGGATGATGAGCCAGTAAACACAGAAGAACTAAAAAATTTAGAAGTCAGTGAGAATGCTTTGTTACTAGACATAGATATTGTGAGTAGCAATATCATCATAAAAGAAGGCGATTCTTTTCAGGTAGAGACTAATAATAGCAATATCACCACTAAACAACATCATCAAAAACTGTATATTAAAGAGGAACAACATAGTTGGTTTTCTAATCGTAATGATACGATATTAATTATATTTATTCCAAGTGATTATATCTTTGATAAAGTAACAATAGAATCCGGTGCTGGTAAAGTAAATATAGAGACATTAGCGACCAAAAGTTTATATTTAGATTTAGGCGCTGGTAAAGTAGAAATGAATGACTTAACAGTACTAGAAGATGCCGAAATAGATGGAGGAGCAGGGGAAATCAATATTCGCTCTGGTAGCATCCATAATCTTGACTTGGATATGGGTATTGGCAAATTATCGTTAACTTCCAAACTCACTGGAATCAACAAAATAAATACTGGCATTGGAAAAGTGGAGATGTTCTTTATAGGTACTTTAGAAGACTACCAAATTAAGCTAGATAAAGGTTTGGGAACTGCTACTATAGATGGTAATAATATGAGTAGTAATACTTATTATGGAACTGGAGATCAGCAAATTAACATAGACGGCGGAATTGGAAAGGTTCAAATTCTATTTGTTGAAGAAGACTTGAAAAAGGGATTAGAAGCTTCGTTTTGAAGTTTAGAAAATGAATAGTTAGACTTTAGAGTAACGCTTTTTTTGAATGGAGTGGAAGAGATATTGACTTTGCAAGAAATTATGTTGTTAAGACTGCAGGAAGTTTTACGTGTGAAAAACTTTTCTCTTCCTGTGAAACAAAAAATTAAAGAAACCTTACTGGCCATTTTAGAATTAGATATTGAAAATAAAGAAGATTATATCTCCTCTATTATTGAGGGATTACAAGCAATTGATACTTTTAAAATAAATACTAGAAAACAGTTACTGAAAGTAAAAAATATTCAAAATAGTTTGTTGCCCAATACTTTAGGCCTTGTTGATATTAAAAATCAGTTGGTGGCTGTAGTAAAATCAGAATATGAGAAAGCTACTATTTGTCATGAGTTAGTACATGTTTCTCAAAAAGATAGTAGTTATTATCTTCCAAAAAAATATGCCTTTTCTCATCTTTTTCAAGAAGCTATGAGAGAGGGAGAAGCGATATATCGAGAAATGCAATTTCAACAAAAAAATCATCCTAAGTTCTCTTCTTTAGATCCTACTATTAGTAGACTTACTTTGTTTTCTTATCATAGTGTTTTGTATGATGTTTTCTTAGAACTCTATCAAGATATGCGAAATTTATTAGGGGACCGATTGCTAGAAAAGTGGAAGAGTGTGAATTTTGAAGATGATATGATGATAGAATTGGAACAATATACGAATCATCAATATGGATGTTCTTTTTCCGCTTTTTATAGAATTTGGTCGGGATTGTTGTATTATTTTTCTGTTCATCATAATCAGAAACGATTTTTTTATATTGCTCAACAAGATTTAGAACTTTACGGAGAGCAGCACCAAAAAAATAGTGGTTGTTATAACGAATTGCATATAGTTATGATGAATAATCAGCGAGATATTGAAGAATTAAAGAAAAAAATCGAATCCATTGATATAGTATTAGAAAATGAAAATATTTTGGAAAAAGAATTTATAAGTGCGATAGAATATGAAAAGCAGGAACTTAAAAGATATCTACAAGAGTATGGCGAGGATGAAGTGACCCAACAATGGCAAGAGGAATTGAGAGTTGTTACCATAGATGATTATCGAGAAGTGCTTGAGGGGGAAAAGAAGCAATACGAAGAGCATATAGCTATGCATAATCAAAAAATATTAGAAATTACTCAACAGTCTCAATCCATAGAATGGCTAGAATCTTTTGCTTTAAAAAGATACGATTTTACTGATGTTGAATTTTTGGCGATGTGGAAGGAACAAATGCTAGTTACTATACAACATCATCTTCTGAATGTAAGAGATGAAACGAAGCTTCCTAGTACACTTTATTATTCTTTTCACAAAGAGGATGAGGAGATATATGGTAAAAATCATTGAAATGAAAAAAGATGATTTTGAACAAAATGATATAGTATAGAAAGTATTATAGAAAAGTGGTGATAGTATGAGCAAAGTGGTTGTCATTGGTGGGGGAGCCTCAGGGTTAGTTGCTGCAATTCAGGCATCTCATCATCATGAAGTCATTTTACTAGAAGGAAATGATAAATGTGGTAAAAAGATTTTGCTAACAGGAAATGGGAAATGTAATTACTGGAATCAAGATATCCATATTCGTAATTATTATACAGATAGCCTAGAAACTTTAGATAACATTATTAGCAAAGATAACCAAACAGAAGTGTTCTCTTTTTTAGAAAGTATTGGAGTTTATCCTAAAATTAAAAATAATTATTATTATCCTTATTCCAATCAAGCTACTAGTGTTAGAACATTGCTCTTAGCAGAAATCGAAAGAAAACATATAAAAGTAATTTATGACTTTAAGGTAGAACATATTATAAAAAACAACACTAATTTTATTATTCAGTCTAATCGTGATGAGATTATTTGTGATAAAGTTATTTTAGCTACTGGATCTAAAGCGTGTCCTAAAACAGGGAGCGATGGTTCTGGCTATGATTTGGCTTTATCATTAGGACATACTATAAATTTGGTAACACCGTCTTTAACGCCATTAAAAGGAGAAGAGGATTATTTTAAAGAGTGGAACGGAGTAAGATGCGATGGTAAACTCTCACTTTTCATAGATAATGAAAAAGTAAGTGAGGAAATAGGAGAAATTCAGTTAACCGATTATGGAATTAGTGGTATTTGTACTTTTAATATTAGTGGACTTGCTACTAAGAGTTTAGAACAGAAGAAGAAGGTAACTGTGAACATTCATTTTTTACCATTTTTAACCATCCCTTTTTATGATTGGTTTACTATGAGAAACGAAACCATTCCTAATCATACGATTGAAGAATTATTAGAAAGTTTGCTTCCTTATAAATTAATGTTTGTATTATTGGAAAAAGCTGGTATTCATCGCAAAGATGAATGGAAGTTATTATCAGAAAGTAAGAAAAGAAAACTGTCCAATCTACTAGAAGCTTTTGAGTTAGAAATTACGGGATATCTATCTTTTGATAGAGCGCAAGTTGCAACTGGTGGTATATCTTTAAGCGAGATCAATCCTAATACAATGGAATCTCTTATTACTCCTAATTTATATTTAGTAGGGGAACTACTAGATGTAGATGGAAAATGTGGAGGCTTTAATTTGGCCTTTGCTTTTATAAGTGGTTATCTTGCAGGAAGGAGTATTTAATGTTACGAGTAAGACAAATTAAAGTAGAAGTAACTTCTGATAGTAAAGAAAATTTAAAAAAGGCACTTGCTAAGAAATTAAGAATAGATGCTTGTGATATTGATCATCTTTCTATTCAAAAACAATCGTTAGATGCTAGAAATAAACATGAAATCTTTTATGTATATGAAGTAGATGCCTCTTTCAAAAATGAGAAAGAAATTTTACGAAAAAATCATAATAGGGATATTCAAATTACTCCTAAGGAAGAATATGTTTTTCCAGTTTCAGGAACCAAGAGGTTAGCACACAGACCAGTTATTGTTGGCAGCGGACCAGCAGGACTTTTTGCTGCTTATTTATTAGCAGAACATGGCTATTGCCCAATTATTATCGAACGAGGAGAAAAAGTGGAGGATAGAATAGAAACGGTAAAAGAATTTTGGGAAACTGGAAAGCTAAACTTAGAATCGAATGTTCAATTTGGAGAAGGAGGCGCCGGTACTTTTTCGGATGGGAAATTAAATACTTTAGTGAATGATAAAAAGTATCGTAGTAAAAAAGTGTTCGAAATCTTTGTAGAGTGCGGTGCTCCTACGGAAATTTTATATAGCTATAAACCCCATATTGGAACGGATATTTTAGTAAGTGTGATTCAAAATATGCGGAATAAAATCATTACAATGGGTGGAGAATTTTTATATCAAACTTGTCTTACTAATCTAAGCATAGTAGATAATGCATTAAAAGAGATAGAAATCAATCATAGTAAGAAGATTTTATGCGATTGCTTGATTCTAGCCATTGGGCATAGTAGTCGTGATACTTTTCAAATGTTATATCAAAAGAAGCTTTCTATGGAAGCAAAACCATTTGCGATAGGAGTTAGAGTACAGCATTTACAAGATAGGATTAATCAAAGTCAATTTGGTGATCAGTATCAGAAATATCTTGGTAGTGCTAGTTATAAACTGACTTATAAAGCTTCTAATGGCAGAGGGGTTTATTCTTTTTGTATGTGTCCAGGTGGATATGTAGTCAATGCTTCTAGTGAGAAGAATAAATTAGCGATTAATGGAATGAGTTATCATAGTCGAGATAGTAAAAATGCCAATAGTGCGATTGTTGTTACAGTATTTCCGAGAGATTTTGGTAATCATCCTTTAGATGGAGTAGAATATCAAAGGAGATTAGAAGAAAAGGCTTATCAACTGGGAAACGGTAAGATTCCAGTTCAATTATTAAAAGATTTCATGGAAGATAAAGAATCGATTTCTTTTGGTAAAGTAGAACCTGTCATGAAAGGAAGTTACCAATTATCCAATTTAAATAGTTTATTTTCTAATGAAATAACAGAGTCTTTAAAGGAATCTTTTCCATATTTTGGTAGAAAAATTCATGGATTTGATGATGAAGATATCATCTTAGCAGGTGTTGAGAGTAGAACTTCTTCTCCGGTTAGAATGTTTAGAAACGATGATTTGGAGTCTAATATACAAGGAATTTATCCTTGTGGAGAAGGTGCTGGTTATGCTGGCGGAATTACCTCTGCAGCTATGGATGGAATGAAAGTTGCGGAAGCGATCGCTAAAAGATATAGTAGCTTCCATTAGAATTAACAAAAGTCTAATTTATAAAGATTGTTTCAATAGGTTCTAATTCAATAGAATATATGCTATAATTTGGATAGAATGGGATGGTGTTATGGGATATATTGAACTAAAAAATGTAAAGAAAGAATATATTATGGGTGAAATTAAAATTACGGCTGCTCATAATATATCCTTTACCATTGAAAAAGGAGAGTTAGTGGTTATTTTAGGACCAAGTGGTGCTGGAAAAACAACTGTTTTGAATCTATTAGGAGGAATGGACCATGCTAGTAGTGGTAAAATTATAGTAGATGGAGAAGATATTACATCCTTTAAAAGAAAAGAACTGATTGGTTATCGTCGAAATAGTATTGGTTTTGTTTTTCAGTTTTATAATTTGGTTCAAAATTTAACAGCTCTTGAAAATGTAGAATTAGCAGTTCAAATATGTAAAAATCCATTGGATCCTAAAACGGTATTAGAACAAGTAGGGTTAAAAAATAGAATGAATAATTTTCCAGCTCAATTATCAGGAGGAGAGCAACAAAGAGTGGCAATTGCTCGAGCAATTGCAAAGAATCCTAAGCTGCTTTTATGTGATGAGCCAACTGGTGCTTTGGATTCTAAGACGGGAATTAAAATTCTAGAATTACTTCAAAAATCTTCCAAAGAAATGGGTATGACAACTATTATTATTACGCATAATGCGATGATTGCTGAAATAGCAGATAAAGTGATTCGTTTAAAAAATGGAACGATAGAGGAAGTTAAAGTAAATCAAAAGCCAAAAAAGGTAAAGGAGCTAGATTGGTAATGTTTCTTTTATATAAGCTATCTTTTGCCAAAATTAGAAAAAATATTGGGAGATTTTTATCTGTTTTATTTATCGTTGCTTTAGGAGCAGGCTTTTTTGCTGGTTTAAGAGAAACTACTTCTGATATTGAAACTACATTAGATCATTACTATGATGAACATCATTTAATGGATTTTAAAATTGTAAGTACTATGGGTTTAACCGAGGATGATGTTCGTTCTTTAAAAGAGTTAGAAAATATAGAACTAGTGGTGCCTAGTTATTCAGTGGATACTTTAATAGATGGGGAGGCAGTTAGAGTTCATGCTATAGAAGAAACGATTAATCAAGTCGATTTAATAGAAGGAACTTTTCCGACTGCGGAAAATGAATGTATTGCAGATGCTACGAAATATGAAATTGGTGATACCCTTACTATTACGAAAGTAGCAACAGATGGTGTGTTAACAACTCTTACTTATCAAGTAGTAGGTCTAGCTAATTCTCCACTTTATATTGGTAGACAAATGGGAATTGCTAGTATTGGAACAGGGGAATTAGAATCGTTTCTGTTTGTCCCAAAAGAAAACTTTAGTTCTCCCTATTATACAGAAATTTATGTAACTGCTCAATCTTCTACTGAACAAGTATCTTATGGAAAAGAGTATGAGGAAGCAATTGGTTTATTGCAAAGTGAATTAGAAACTTTGAAACCAATTAGAGAAACCAAAAGATATGAAGAAATTTTAGAGAAAGCTACTATAGAAATCAAAAAAATAGAAGAGGAAGCCAATACTAAAATAAAAGCATCCGAAAAAGAGCTTACTAATGCCAAACAACGATTAGAAGCGGGTCAATCTAAATTGACTCAAGCCAAAAAAGATATTGAGCAAAAGGAAGCAGTTTTAAATAACGAAGAGCAAAAGGGATTATCAGAAATGAATCATGCTCAAATAACTTGGCAAGAAAACTATAACTTGTTTCAAACTACTTTAAAATCACTAAATCTTAGTGAAAGTGAGTTACCTTCTCGTTTGGAGAACCTAAAAAAAGAAATTGTCGAGGTAGAAACTTTATTACAAAACACCAGTAAAGAAGATCCCAATTATCCTACTTATCAAACATTATTAGAAAATTTAAATCTTCAAAAAACAAATATAGAATCTTTGATTCGTACCAAAGAATCTTTGGATGCTAGTAAAATCGCATTGGATCAACAGAAGATAGAACTAGATCAAAAAATAGCGAATGCCAAACAAGAAATCGAAAATGCGAAAGTAGAAATTGCTAGCAGTGAAGAAGAGTGGAATACTAGTTACCAAGAATATTTGAATGGTTCTCGTATTTTAGAAGAGCAAAAAACAGAATTAGCTGATAAAATAGTTCAATCGAAACAAGCTCTAAATGAAATCGAAAAACCAGAATGGTATTTATTAAATAGAACTAATAATAATGGCTATACTAGTATTTGGGAAGATGCTACAAAAGTAGATGCTATTAGCAAAATATTTCCTATCTTCTTTATTATCGTAGTAGCTTTGATGTGTTTTAACACGATGAATCGAATGATTGAAGAAGAACGAGGTGAAATTGGAATTTTAACCTCTTTAGGGTATAGTCATTTTAAAATTATGAATGGTTATTTATGCTATGTATTTTTAGCTACTATTATTGGGGTTACTTTAGGTTTGTTGATTGGTTATACCTTAATACCCAATATTATTTATAATATCTATCATGCAAACTATATTTTACCAAAATTAATGATTACTATTAAACCAATTCCATTTTTGTTGATTATTTTAATTACGCTTATTTTGATGTCTTTGATAGCTGTTATCTCTTGTTTAAAGGAATTGAAAAATGCTCCAGCTATTATTCTAAGACCTAAAGCCCCAAAAGCAGGAAAAAAGGTTTTCTTGGAACGAATTTCCTTTTTTTGGAAAAGGCTGTCTTTTACTGGAAAAGTAACTGCTCGAAATATGTTTCGATATAAAAAGAGAATTATTATGACTGTTCTAGGAGTGGTGGGATCCACAGCCTTACTCTTAACTGGTTTTGGATTAAGAGATAGTATTAGTGATCTTGCGGCTTTGCAATATGGAAAAATTAATCACTATGATGCTCTATTTATATTTCAAAATCATTTTACCGATATTCATGAAGATTGGAAAAATAAATTGGCAAGTGATAATATTGATGAGTATATGCCAATTTATCAAGAATCTTTTACTTTTGAAGCCAAAGATTTATCTCATGATGTATATTTGGTAGTATTGTCTGATTTTTCTAATATAGATTCCTTTATTAACTTCTCTAGTCGAGTTTCTGATGAGTTTGTTTTTCCTGATGATGGGGTCGTTATCACAGAAAAAATGGCAGAACTATTGAATGTTCAAATAGGAGATCTTATTAAAGTAAGAAATAGTAATAAGGAGCTAGTTTTACTTCCTGTTGCGGAAATTGTAGAGAATTATGCTTTACACTATATTTATATGAACGAAGCAACTTATAAAAAATATTTTGAACAAGAAGTACAGTATAATATGATTATGGCGAATTTACAGAATGGAACGGATCATAATGAACTGGCGAAAGAGTGGGTAGAATCTGGTTTTGTTAGTACGATTAATTTTACAGAAGATAATATATCTGTATTTGATAGTATGGTAAAAGGTCTAAATAAAATTGTGTTTTTAATTATTGGTGCTTCTTGTATGTTAGCATTTATCGTTTTATATAATTTAACAACCATTAATATTGCGGAAAGAATTCGTGAAATTTCTACTTTGAAAGTATTAGGATTCTATGATAAAGAAGTATCTAGCTATGTATATAGAGAGACTTTGTTTCTTACCATAATTGGAATTATAATTGGACTGGTAGCAGGTATCTTTTTGCATAGGTATGTTATTTATGTGGCAGAAACAGATAATATAGTATTCTTACATTCTATTAAATGGGCTAGTTATATTTATTCTTTTATAGTAATTATTTGTTTTACCGTCATTGTTCAAATATTGACACATTATCGTTTAAAGAAAATCGATATGATTGAATCACTAAAATCAGTAGAATGATGCTGAGAAAGAACTAGTATGAATGTAACTTTATATGATTATTGTGCTGCAAAATAGGTAATGGAAAAAGGATTGTTTTTGTGCTATACTTAATTAGAAAATAGGAAAGTAGTGAGGATATATATGAAGAAAAAAAGAAATATCATTTTAATGATATTAGCAGTAATTAGTGTAGTAGTAATTACAGTAGGGATAACATATGCTTTCTTTCAGTATGTCAAAGAAGGAAGTACTGAAAATAGTATGACAACAGGAAGTATTACTTTCTTATATACTGAAGTATCAAGAGTTGGAAGAGGAATATCGATTAGTAATGCTTTCCCAGTAAGTGATGAAGTGGGGAAAGCTCAAGTAGGAGAAGGAAATGTCTTTGATTTTAAAGTAACGAGTACTACTCCTAGAAATGCTAATATCCCATACGAAGTAACAGCTAGAATGAAGAATGATTCTACACTAGATCCAAGTGCAGTCAAAGTATATTTAACAGAAGTAAAGGGAGATATGGAAACAGAAATATTATTAGATCAATATAGTAACTTAGTTCAAACTAGTATTTCTGTACCAGAAAATATAACTGAGAAAACAATTTATACGGATACTGTACCGGCAAATAGTGCAGACTATGAAAAGAATTTTAGGCTAAGAATGTGGATTAGTGAAGATACGGATTTTTCAGATGGAAGTATGAATGGAAAAACATTTACTTTAACTGTAAATGTTTATGCAAATGCAGAAATCGTATCCTCACCAGCTGCTAATACATTGTCGCAAACAATTTTAGCAAATAATCGATTAATCACAGCGGAACCAACTTTAACTACCTCAAGTAATAATAGTGATGATGCCAGTGGATTATATAGGTCAACAGCAACCAATACCGGAGAACCAACTTATTACTTTAGAGGAGAAGTGGAAAATAATTATGTATCATTCGCAGGCTTTACATGGAGAATTATTAGAATCAATGAAGATGGGACTGTAAGATTGATTATGCAAGATGGAATCAATAATAGTAAGCCATATGCATTTAATAGTAGACATAACAATTATAGTTATATGTATTACAGTAATAGTAATAGTGCGTATCCAGCTCTTACATCATGGTATGATGCCCATCTAAGTAGTTATTCTGATAAAATAGCAGTTGGAGATTATTTTTGTGAACAAGCTAAGGTAAAAGTTGCAGAATCTAATATATCTGGTAATGCAGAAATGGAAGTATATACTAGCTATACACCAAACTTTAAATGTGAAACAGATGGAAATGGTTATGGAA
>CALVOY010000032.1 GCA_944350415.1 uncultured Bacilli bacterium
AACTTTCAATATCCTAATCGTAAGATTGGAGTAATTGCACATATTGTAGATGAACTCGGTAATATTTTGCTCCAGCAAAAATGCATTTAATTAATAAAATTTTTAATAATGAACGATTAGAGCAGTCTGAGATAAAGAAAGTGAAAAGTATTACATTAGCATAATAGATATTGTTTCAGTTATATCAGAAAGTAGTAGGCCAAGAAAATATTGGAGTGATTTGAAAAAAGATTTATTGAAGTATGCTATTTTGACTAATGATATTTATAAAGAGTGGTCTGGAATGACAGCTAAGGAGCACAAAGAATATAAAGGTTTAATAAAAAAGTCTCTAAGGGATAATATGTCAGATATTGAAGTATTACTCGCAGATATAGGTGAAGTAACAACACACAAGTTAGCTAAAAAGAAGAAAGTATAAGGTGATAAAAAAGGAAATATCTAATGATCAAAAAGCTATCTTTCTAGATAAGAAAGATCAACTTCAAATTGCTCATATTCATTATATTCCCAATGTACTTCTTAGTATTAATTCCTATAACAAAAATCAGCAAGAGACAGGTTATATGTATCTATATTTTCATTCTAATAAGAGAATATTTTTGGATGTAATTTACTGTTATGATGAATTTAGAGGAAATGATATAGCAAAACATTTAAGTAATTTAGCCGATTATTTATTACAAGATTATTTTGGTTATATAATAAGAGGTGTATATCACCCATCGCAATTATCAATTGATAGAAAAAATAGTATTGTTAGAAGTCAAGAAGAATTGAATTTAAGAGCAACTAATTTTTATCATCGGTGCGGTTTTTCAATTGTTTCTTTAGAGGACTACCAGAAAAATCCTAATTTTTATCCGGGATTGAGTATTGGAGATGACTTTCAGCTAGGGGAAGAATTAGCAAACTCAATAATTGTTAAGAAGATAGAATGTAAATTAGATTATCATTTTACTGAAATAGATGGGATGTTAGTGAATGATAATGCATTAGAGTTGAATTTAGCGCAAGAAAATTTACAATTGAAAAATAAGAAAATATAATTTTATTCATATTGAAAGAAATATAAATATGAGCAAAATGGAAATAGTTTTCAAAAAACTCTAAGCATATAAAATTTATTCGAAAAAAGTTTATGAAAACAAGGAAAAACAGTTTTCTCTCAAACTATTTTGTGATATATTTTAAGTAATAAGAAAAGGTAGTGATAGGATGAGACTTCATTTTTCAACAAATGATTATTTATTGACATGGAACTTATTATTTGGAAGTTCTTTTTCTGAGGCAGTTCATACCTTTAAGCAAAGACTTTATAAAACATATCGTAATCAATATAATAGTCTATTAAAAGATAAAAATGAAATGCTTCAAGATATTAAAAATTTTATTCCGGATGATGATACTTTATACAATTTGGTTTTTGAAACGGATATTTTTTCACAATTAAAAGATCAAGCTGAAAAACACCGTTTAGAGTTGTTAAAATTTTGGGATCAATATAAGAAAACGATAGATCACGATTTAAAAGAAATTTTGAAATTTCCTCTAAAAGAAGATTATCACATCTTAGTTCTTGCACCGATTATGGACTCGGTTTTATTGATAAAAGGCTGTAATACAATCGGTTGGGGAAATCGACATGATTTAGATGATCCAGCCCTTACTATGACAAATATTATTTATTACATTATAAAAAGTGAAATTGGTAATTTTGGAAAAAATTATAAAGAATTTGTAGATGTAATTTTAGAACTAGCTATTCAAAATGAGCTCTATACGAGAACAAGTGGAACTAGTAGCTATCTACAAGGAGATAGAACTTTGACTTTTTTAAAAAGGCAGATTTATCCATATTGGCTAATGTATTTAGGATGTGAAAAGGAAGATTTTCCTAGATATATGATGCGAGATGGAATTCCTTTTGAAATTGATCGCTATGTAGTAGATCAAAGCTTAAAAAAGATGAACTTATTTGATTTTATTGAATTTTGTATTCATAATCAGAAGAGAATTGTGCGTATTAATCAATTAGAGATTATATAAGATATTCCAGTGTGTGATTATCATTAATTTTTTTGTCTGGAGGTAATTATGGATCGGTTTAAGGCAGTTAAAATAGCTAGCATTTTAGGAATTGTTGGTAATATCTTTTTACTTATTATTAAAGGGATTGTAAGTATGATGACCAATAGTCAAGCTATGTTAGCAGATACCTTTAATAGTGCAGGGGATATCTTATCTTCACTTATGACTTTTATTGGAAATAAAATAGCTAGTAAACCATCAGATGATGATCATAATTTAGGACATGGTAAAGCCGAATATATCTATTCCATGTTAATAAGTATTGTGATGATTATAGCATCTTTATCTATTTTTAAAGATTCCATTCTAGCGCTATTTCAAAATCACAAATATGAATTTTCCATATGGTTAGTTGTGGTATGTGTAATAACGATTATAGTAAAATTATGTTTGTATCTTCATACCAATCAGATTGCTAAGAAGCAAAAAAATTTATTAATCAAAGCCAATTCCAAAGATCATAGAAATGATTGTATCATTACTTTTCTTAATTTAATTTCATGCTTTCTTTCTTTAAAAGGAATCTATTTTGTAGATGGAATGGTTGGTAGTCTGATATCTTTATGGATTTTACTGACTTCTATTAAAATTTTTATAGAAAGTTACGATGTTTTAATGGATAAATCTATTTCAGAGGATACCAAGAAACAAGTATATGAAATTATAAAAAATTATCCAGAAGTTAAAAAAGTGAATCATTTTAACTCCACACCTATTGGTTATCAATATCAAATATCTTTTACCATTTTTGTAGATGGCAATCTCTCAACTTTTGAAAGCCATGATATCGCTGACCAGCTAGAAAAAGAAATTGGCCAAAAAATGAAAGAGATTTATTTAACGGTAATTCATGTAAATCCTATTAAAATAGAAAAATGAGATCAATAAAATATAATATTACTTAGTGTTAGGGGGAAGCAACATGCAAGAAAATAAAATTCAAATATTATTTGATCAAATTCATTTGGATTCAGATACTAGAGAAAGATTGAGTAGTATGCTTTTAGAAAAAGTAAAAGTAAATGAAAAAAATGGAAGCTGGACCTTTGTTCTCACGAATCCAGAAATATTAAGTTTAGATGATTATAAACATTTGGTAGAACTTGCTTGTCATGCTTTTCGAAACATTAAGGAAGTTTATATTCAAATTATTCCTACGATAGAGGATTTAACTAAGCTAAAAGACTATTATCAATATGCTTTGGAGCAATGTAAGGATATTTTATTATTTGCGAGTGTATTTAATGATAATTTAGTAAGCGATGAGTTAAAAATAGAGGTGAATAATGAAGAAGAGGAAAAACAGATACTACAAATTTTACCTAAGCTAAATTATCTATTGAATTTATATGGTTTTCATACTCCCTTACAAGTAGTTTTAAATAGCGAAAAAGAAAATGCTATCAAAGATGCCATTACCAAAGATTTAGAAAAAGCAACCAAAGAAATACCGGTAAGCACACCTACTGTTTCAGAAGAAAAACCAGTTTATTATAATAAAGGAAATCCAAACAGTAATAGCGGAAATTACCATAGAGAGAAAAAAGAGGATAATCCTAATGCCATTGTAGGGAGAACTATTCATGATAAACCTATGCAAATTAAAAATATAGTAGGAGAAATCGATCCGATTACTGTAGAGGGATATGTATTTGGAGTAGATTATTTTGAATCTAGTAAAACCGATTTTAAAATCATTACGCTAAAACTTACGGATTATTCCGACAGTATCTACTGTAAAGTATTTTGTCGTGGCGAAGATGATTTTTCTGTAAAAAAGAAAGCATTAAAAGATGGGAAATGGTTTGTGATTCGTGGTTATACGAAAAATGATCCATTTTCAAAGGAATTAGTATTAAATGCAAGAGATATTAATTTGGTTGAGAAAGAAACTAAAAAAATAGAAGATCATAGTGAAATCAAAAGAGTAGAGCTTCATGCTCATACCATGATGAGTCAAATGGATGGTATTACTAAGTTGGATCTTGGAAAACATACTTGTGAATTGGTAGAGCGCACGATTGCGATGGGATATAGGGGAGTAGCCATCACAGATCATAATGGCTGCCAAGCTTTTCCTATTTCTTTTGGCATTATAAAAAATCATAATAAATCGATTCGTAAGAAAGCCAAAGAAAAAGTAGAAACATTGGAGAAAGCATTGGCTGAAGAGTCTGATGCAACTGAAAAAGATCGTTTAAAACTGGAATTAGAGAAAGCACAAGCAGAAGCAAAAAATCCAAAAATATTTAAAGGAATTTATGGAACAGAATTAACATTGGTAGATGATGCAGTAAATATTGTGGTTCGTCCAACCAAAGAGGATTTAATTCATAATACCTATGTAGTATTTGATACGGAAACAACGGGATTTAATGCCGGTGGTGCTGATCAAATGATTGAAATTGGTGCTGTAAAAATCAAAGATGGTGAGATTATAGATCGTTTTGATGAACTCATCGATCCCAAAAGACATATTCCAGATAGAATTACAGAATTAACTTGTATTACCGATGACATGGTAAGAGGCAAAAAAAGTGAAAAAGAAGTAACCAGAATGTTTTTAGAATGGACCGGGAATCTTCCTATGGTTGCCCATAATGCCAAATTTGATATTTCCTTTATTGAAATGGCGATGAAAAAATATAACTTGGGAGACTTTAAAAACACCGTAATCGATACCTTAGAATTATCTCGTAGTTTAGATCAAGGATTTGCTCGCCACTCTTTATCAGCTTTGGTAAAAAGGTATGATGTTCCTTGGGAAGAAGATGCCCATCATAGAGCAGATTACGATGCTGAAGGAACTGCTTATGTATTTAGTAAAATGCTAAAGAAACTAGAAATGCAGAAATTTGAAACCATAAGTGATTTAGATAAATTGATTTCTAAAGATGAAATTCATAAATTTGGTAGAACTTATCATTTCAATGCCTTAGTGTTAAATAAAACAGGACTTAAAAACTTGTTTAAAATCATTTCTCTTGCCAATACTACATATTTATACAAAACACCTAGAATTTTAAGAAGTAAATTAAATGAATTAAGAGAAGGACTTCTAATAGGTAGTGGTTGCTACGAATCCGAAGTATTTAATGAAGCCAGAAGCAAAGAAGGAGAAGAATTAACCAATATCATTAACTTTTACGATTATGTAGAGGTTCAGCCACCAGAAGTATATGATCATTTATTACAGATGGGCGATTTTAAGGATGAAAAAGAACTTCAAAATCATTTACAGAAAATCATAACTGCGACGGAAGATGCTGGAAAGATAATAGTAGCAACGGGAGATGTGCATCATTTTGAAAGAGAAGACAAAATTTATCGCGAGATTATTGTCAATCAAAAAGTACCAGGTGGTGGTAGGCATCCATTAGCTAAGAAAGATATCACTTCCATTCCATCGCAACACTTTAGAACGACAGAAGAAATGTTAAACGATTTTTCTTTTTTAGATAAAGAACTAGCTTATAAAATTGTGGTAGAAAACACAAACCAAATATTAGATATGGTAGAAGAAGTAGAAGTAATTCCGGATACAGGAGGCACCCCTTATTCACCACGAGTAAAAAGTGATGATGAACAAAGCTATTTAGACTGTCCTAGGGTAGTAACGGATTTAGTGTATACCAAGGCAGAAGATTGGTATGGAAATCCACTTCCATATTCCATTGAGGAAAGGCTAGGAACAGAGCTGTATGGAGATATTGTTTTAACTTCTATTAAATATGATTTATCAGATTTAGAAGGAGAAAAACTAGAAAAGGAATCTTTTAAAAAATTACACGAAGTAATTTTAAAAGGAAAAGAAAGTGTGTTAGAACAAGTTAGAAATTATCTAAGAAAAACAAGCGAAGAAGAATTAGATGAAGAAAGTCTAGAGAAAAAGTTAAAAGCTTCTTTAGGTGGGGTAATTGGAGCTGGCTTTGATCCTATTTATCTAATTGCTCAAAGACTAGTAAAACACTCTAACGATGAAGGTTATTTAGTTGGTAGCCGTGGATCTGTTGGCTCTAGCTTTGTTGCCACTATGATGGGAATTACTGAAGTCAATCCCCTTTCTGCTCATTATCGTTGTAGTAAGTGTAAACTTAGTATTTTTGAAGATGAAGAAGGAAATCCTCTAGGAGCTACCTATTCTTCAGGATTTGATTTACCAGATAAAGAATGTCCTAACTGTCATATTCCGCTTTTAAAAGATGGACAAGATATGCCTTTTGCTACTTTCTTAGGATTCAATGCTGATAAAGTACCCGATATCGATCTGAACTTTTCCGATTTAAATCAAGCTAGTACACATGCATATACCAAAGTATTATTTGGTAGTGATAATGTTTATCGTGCAGGAACGATTGGAACTGTTGCTGATAAAACGGCCTTTGGTTTTGTGAAAGGGTATCTAGAAGATAATGGCATTGCCAATATGCGTACCGCTGAGATAGAACGATTAGCTATGGGATGCACTGGCGTAAAAAGAACAACCGGACAACATCCAGGTGGAATCGTTGTTATCCCAGATTACATGGATTGTTTTGATTTTACTCCTTATCAGTTTCCAGCAGAAGATCCAAACTCTCCATGGAGAACTACTCACTTTGATTATCACTCTATTGAAGAATGTGTATTAAAACTAGATATTTTAGGACACTCTGATCCAACACAATTACGATTAATTCAATTGCAGTCTGGTACCGATATTATGAAAGTACCATTAGATGACAAAGAAACCATGAGTATTTTTACTTCCACTAGAGCATTAGGAGTTACCAAAGAAGAAATTATGTGCAATACCGGAACGCTTGGTATTCCGGAGTTTGGAACGCCATTTACTATTCAATTAGTAGAAGATACCAAACCAACGACATTCGCCGAACTAGTTAAAATATCTGGACTATCTCATGGAACAGATGTATGGCTTGGAAATGCCAAAGATTTATGTACACCAGATGAAAATGGTCATATTCAAGTACCATTTAAAGAAACCATTGGCTGTCGTGATGATATTATGGTTTATTTAATGTATCGTGGAGTCAAACCGATTAAAGCCTTTAAAATCATGGAATTTGTTCGTAAAGGAAAAGCTAGCAAAGATCCAGAAACCTGGAAAGGCTATGTTGAAACGATGAGAGAAGCCAATATTCCAGAGTGGTTTATTGAGTCTTGCCGTAAAATCAAGTATATGTTTCCCAAAGCGCATGCTGCAGCTTATGTCATTAGTGCTTTTAGAATTGCTTGGTATAAAGTGCATATGCCAGTATATTTTTATGCATCCTGGTATTCATCCAAAGCAACGGATGTAGATGTAGAAGCTATGATTGGAGGATATACACCAATTAAAAATCGTATTCTAGATATTCAAAATAAAGGATATGAAGCAACCAATAAAGAAAACGGTCAATTAGAAAGTTTAAAAATAGCTTTAGAAGCAGCAGCACGTGGTATGAAATTCTTAAATGTAGATTTGTACAAAAGTGAAGCTACCGTTTGGAAAGCGGTAAGTGATACCGAAATTTATCCACCATTTAACTCTATTGATGGACTAGGAGATACTGTTGCACAAAATATTGTTGCAGAACGCCAAAATAAAGAGTTTTTAAGTATAGAAGATTTACAGAAACGTGCCAAAATTTCTCAAACATTGATTGATAAAATGCGAATCATGGGAATTTTAAAAGATTTACCAGAATCTAGTCAAATGACTTTGTTTTAAAAAGGAAAAGAGGTTAAAATAAGATGAATCCAGAAAGATTAAATGAAGTGATCAAAATACTATCTCGTTACTCTGATTCTCAAGAATTAGTAGACTATTATCAACTACTAGGACTATCTCAAAGCATGACTTTAGAAGAGATCCAAAATCAAATTAAGAAACAAAAAATTCAAGTTTTGTTTCATCCGGATCAAATCAGTTTCATTCCTTTAGAGTATCAAGATCAATATCTAAAAATGATTGAGATAATAAAAGATGTGATCAATACCTTTGATAGTCTTGAAAATAAAGAAGCTTATGATAGAAAACTGCAAAAACAATCTAAGTACAGCGATAACAATCAGCAATTTACTGACTATGCAAATAGTAATGATTCTAATCATTTTGATCAAGATATAAATAATAAAACGCAAGACTTAGAGGCTCTTAAATTTAGAGAAGCTATGATTGCCAATGCTAGGAAGTATGGTTTTGAATTTACTAGAACTGCTTTGAGAAATCTTATGAATGATAATTCTGTAAAAGGGTTTACTAGAGATTATAATGTGCGAAATATTATCTCTAGCATTCGCAAAGAAAAAATTTTAAGTATTTTAAGCGAAGCTTCTGTAGAAGATACTACGAAAGGTAGAAGAGTTTATTCAGAACAAATTATTATGAATTATTTAACCAATTTAATTTTTAGTCATTAGCAATTTAGAAATCAAGTTATTTGTTTAGAACAGGCATGTTTAAACACCATCTATCGATATGATTTGCAGGAACACATAGGACAAACATATCGAGCTTTAAGAAAATTTTCTTCTACAGGAGATGCTTCGGCATTTACCAATGCTAATAATGCAAGAAATAATTTAATAGCTTCAGGAATTGAGGTTAGAAATATAATTTTTTTCATTCAATGTTCCTTAAACTCTAGAAGACATGAAAATCCTAATTTCACATATCAGAACTTAGTTAATTCAGAACTTACATTAGATTTGTATTATAATATGTTATATCAAGAAGCTAAGTCAAATGTATATGGTGATGAATATAGTGGATATGGTCAAAAATAAGAAGCAGAGTAGAACTTTGTTTCTTTTTGCATAAATTGTGATAGAATTGTTGTTAGAAAACGGGTGATTATATGAAGGATAATCCTATAGGTATTCTAGATTCTGGAATTGGAGGAGTTACTGTTTTAAAGGAAATATTAAAAATATTACCAAATGAAAATTACATTTATTATAGTGATTCTATCCATAACCCATATGGTGAAAAAACCAAGCAAGAAATATTCCAATATGTAGATCATATTATGAATATTTTTATTAAAAAAAATTGTAAAGCAGTAGTATTTGCCTGTAATACAGCTACTGCTATGGCAATTGATGATATTAGAAAAAAATATAAAAATATAATCATTGTAGGAATTGAGCCGGCTTATAAAATGGTATATGATCATGATAAAAATAAAAAAACTTTGGTAATGGCAACCCCTGCAACGATTCAAAGTGAACGCTTCTCATCTCTTTATCATCTTTATGATAACGGAAATACAACTTTACTGGCTTGCCCCGAATTGGCTAATTTAATTGAAAATGATGATCATATTAAAATTCACTCCTATCTAAAACAAATATTGCCAAAAGAAGAAAACATTGAAGTAGTAGTTCTAGGGTGTACCCATTATCCTTTAATTAAAGAAGAAATCAAAAGTATTCTCGGTGATATCACTTTCTATGATGGTGGGGAAGGAGTAGCCCAAAGACTTAAGACATTACTGGAAGAAAAAAATCTACTTTCTAATCGCGGTGGTAGTATTCGTTTTTATGATTCTGCTAATATGAAAGATAAAGAAGATAGATTTTATGAGTTATTAAAGTGATGTTACTTTTTACTTGAAAACTCTACATACACAGAATTATTAGATAGTTACCTTGATTTTCAATATGTATTTATGTTATAATCTCGAAAAACACATACTTATGATTTAGTAAAAAATAGCATGGATTCAATTGTATTTAATGAATATTTAGAAATTTAGATTGAGTGTTTGAATTTATGAAGTGAGAAAGTAATTTCATCGATTTTTAAAGCTAAAATTTTGAGGTATGCGCTGTTTTTATGTATCCAGAAAAGATTTGGATAGAAGTATAGTAGAGATGTTTTAAGAGGTGTTTGTGTATGAAAAGAAAGCAAAAGATTTTATTAGGGATAATCATTTTTGTAGCTGTTATTTCTATTTCAGTTATGGTTTATATATTTGCCTTTAAGCAACATTCATTTGATACCAATATTAGTAGTTTGGAAAATAATCAAGAACAATCAGAAGAAGAAAAAGTAGATGATGAAACGGTAACGGTAGAAGAAGAAAATCAACCATCAGAAAATATACCGGAAGTAGAAGAACCACAGGATGCTAATACTGATACTGCTCAAGAAAATCAAGAAGTAAATAATAAGAAGGATTCCAATCAAAATCAAGAAGAAAGTAAAACAGAAATAACAGAAGATAATTCAAATTCTAATTCTGAAAGTGATGTACCTATAGAATCTCCTGATGAAACGCCGGAAAAAGAGGAAGAACCTGTAGAAAAAACTCAAGAAGAATTAAATAATGAAAAAAGGAATCAAATTATGTCAACCTATAATGTTACCATTAAATATGGTAGTGAAATAGGTAGTTATAAACCAAGAGGAGAAAACCCTGTTTTAATGACAGATAGTGTGAGAATAAATTCCTACCTATCTAGAATAGAAGCAGCTCTAAAAGTATACCCAGCCGGATTTTTTAAAGAAATGAAAGATGCTGGAATGCCTGTTACCTTTTATTTAATAGAAAGGGTTCCTTCTAATTCATTTGCTGGACTAACAGATAAGCAATATTATTCTGATATTAAAATAACCTTAACAACAACTGGTTTTTTTGAAAGAACTCTTCATCATGAGATTATGCATTATATAGACTACTATTTGGAGATAAAATTATATCCAGAAAGACATTACGAATCTTACCAAGCTTTAAACCCAAGCGATTTTGTCTATGGAGCGAATAATAATTCTTATGTTTTTGATAGTTCAAATCCTATTTCTAACTATTACTTTATCAATACTTATGCACAGCAACATGTATTAGAAGATCGTGCTAGTTTATTTGAAGATTTGATGGCCAGACCTTATATTAATAGCGACTGTTATTCAGAATTATCCCCACTAAGGAAAAAGGCTAAGTTAATATCTGAACAGATTGATAGAGCATATACTTCTGTATCTTCTTCTACTTATAAACATTGGGAACGTTTTATTAAATAAAATAGAATTACTGAATAGACATAGGAATATAAAAATAGAACCTATAAAGATGTTATAATATCAAAAATAGTGATAGTAAAAAATACGGATCTAGAGACCCTTTACTGTATTTGACATTAATATCACTGTTTTCATTGTGTAACAAAGATTTAAGTGATATAATTTTTTTGGTGGTAAGATGAAAAAAAGCATTAGAAATATAGATATTCATTACATACAATATGGTAGTGAGAATGGAAAAAATATAGTCTTACTTCATGGTTGGGGACAAAATATTGAAATGATGAAACCTCTAGGTGATGCTTTACAAGATTATCGTATTACAATACTAGATTTTCCCGGTTTTGGAGAAAGCAGTGAACCCGATCATTCTTTAACCATTTATGATTATGTAGAAATTTTAGAAGAATTATTAGATGCTTTGCATATCCATAAGCCAATTATAATGGGACATTCTTTTGGTGGAAGAGTAGCTATTCTTTATGCATCTCGAAATAGTACAGAAAAATTAGTATTATTTGGTGCTCCTTGTGTAAGGCATGAGCACAAATCTTTGAAAGAAAGTATTTTAAAAACTGCTAAAAAAATGCCAGGTATGAATAAAATTGGAGAATATGCCAAAAAATATATAGGATCTCCTGATTATCGAAAAGCTACTCCTATTATGAGAGAAACTTTAGTAAATGTAATTCATGAAGACTTAAGTAATTATGCTAAAAAGATTCAATGTCCAACATTACTAATATGGGGAACCAATGATACGGAGGCACCCATTGAAGAAGCAAAAGAGCTAGAGGCTTTGTTGGTAGATGGCGGACTAGTAGAACTTCCTGGTTGTACTCACTATGCCTATTTAGAAGCGTTACCACAAGTGATTAATATATTACATAATTTTTTGTAGGAGGTAATTATGAATATTTATACCATTAGTTTTTTGATTATTTTAATTTTTAATGTGATCAAAAATAAAAAAAGTTTACATATGTTACAGCAAAACTTATATAATGAAAATAATCGTTATATGAAGTGGATCAAAAGAAATCTAAAAACAGTGTTTGTTAGTCTGGATTTTATTTCTTTAATTCTAATAGCAATTGCTTACTTATTAGATAATGAATTATCTTTCTTTCTTGTAATAATAGCTTTAGTTCTTTATGGACTAGAAAGTATTCGCATTTTAAATAATCGCAAAACAGAACAAGTGAAAAAACCATTAGTAATCACCAAAAGAGTAAGAAGATTAATTTTTACACTTACTATATTATTTGTTCTTCCTATTATCGTTTATTTTGTGAACCGCCACAATGGTTATTTGATGTTGTTGATAGAAGCAGCTATCACTTATTTTAGTTATTTTATTGTAGAGATTGCGAAAATAATAAATACACCAGTAGAAAAATTTGTATATAAATATTATGAAACAAAAGCAAAAAACAAGTTAAAAAGTATGACTAACTTGAAAGTAGTAGGAATTACTGGTAGCTATGGCAAAACAAGTAGTAAGAACATTTTAAACGATATTTTAAATATCAAATTTATTTCTAGACCAACACCAAGAAATTTAAATACAGAATATGGACTTATGATTACAATTAATAATCATTTAGATAAATTTGATGATATTTTTATTGCTGAAATGGGTGCTTACAAACGAGGAGAAATCAAAACTCTTTGTGATATGGTTCATCCTAAATATGGAATTCTAACTAGAATTGGTCTAGCTCATTTGGAAACCTTTGGTAGTCCTGAAAACATTGTAAAAACAAAATTTGAGTTGATTGAGAGCTTGCCAGATGATGGAGTTGCTGTATTAAATAGAGATGATCCGAAACAAGTTTCTTATCAAATAAAAAGCAAATGTAAAAAAGTTTGGATCGGAATTGATGAAAAAGATGTCGATGTCAGAGCATGTGATATTGAATGCAATCATAAAGGTAGTAAGTTCAATGTTATTTTTAAAAGCGATGATAAAAAATATCCTTTCGAAACCAAATTGCTAGGAAATCATAATATTTATAATATTCTAGCAGGAATTGCTTTAGGTCGTGAATTTGGAATTACGATCAAAGAATTACAGCAAGGAGTAAGAAAAGTAAGGCCTGTTGAAAGTAGATTAGAGCTTAGAAACTATGGCTATATGTATCAAATTAATGACGCTTATAATTCAAATCCAGTAGGAGCCAAAGTTGCTCTGGATGTCTTAAATATGATGCCAGGTATGAAAGTAGTTGTTACACCAGGTATGACAGAACTTGGTGAAAAAGAAGATGAATTGAATCATATTTTTGGTACCCAGATTGCTAGTGTTGCCGATTATGTGATTTTAGTTGGAGAAAAGAAAACAAGACCAATTTTTGAAGGATTAAATGAATGTGGATATGATAAAGATAAATTATTTATTGTAAATAGTGTGTATGATGCATATAATTTACTACAGACTTTAAAGAAAAAAGAAGATATGTATGCATTATTTGAAAATGATTTGCCAGATACATATAATGAATAGGAGTGAAGAGTATGAAGATTAGATTAGGTGTTATTTTTGGTGGAGAAAGTGTAGAGCATGAAGTTAGCATTATCTCTGCAATTCAAGCAATGAATAAAATGGATAGTGAAAAATATGATATTATTCCTATCTACATTACCAAAAATAGAGAATGGTATACGGGAGAAATGTTAAAAGAGATTGAAACTTACAGTGATTTATCTTTAATTAAAAAGTATGCTAAAAATGTTGTTCTCTATGAAAAAGATGGAAAATTTGTTCTTCAGAATAAAAAGGGATTTAAAAATATTGTAAAAGAGCTTGATATTGTATTTCCTATTGTTCATGGAACCAATGTAGAAGATGGAGTACTTCAAGGTTACCTACAATCCATTGGTATCCCATTTGTTGGTTCAGAGGTTTATGCATCTGTCGTAGGTCAAGATAAAGTATTTATGAAAGAGATTTTTGAATCTCAAAAACTTCCTATTTGTAAGTATATTTGGTTCTATGATTCAGAATATGAAGATGATCCAGATAGTATTTTTGCTAATATTAAAAAACTTGGTTATCCTGTTATCGTAAAACCTGCAACCTTAGGAAGCAGTGTAGGTATTAAAACAGCCCATAACCAAGAAGATGTAAAAGTAGCAATTGATGATGCCATAAAATATGATCATAAAATTGTAGTTGAAAAATTAGTTGAAAATTTAATGGAAGTAAATATTAGTGTCCTAGGAAACTATGAAAATCAGCAAGTAAGTGCAATTGAACAAGTAATGCCAACGAAAGATTTTTTAACTTATGAAGATAAGTATATTGGTGGCGGAAAGACAAAAGGAAAATTAGGAGGAAAATTTAAAACCTCTAAAGGTATGGTTTCTGCTAATCGTGTAATTCCAGCACCAATTAAAGAGGATATGAAAGAAGAAATTGAAGAAGTTGCTATCCATGCATTTAAAGTACTTGGCTCTAGTGGTGTTGTTAGAATTGATTTCTTAGTAGATACTGAAACCAATAAAATTTATATCAATGAAGTAAATAATATTCCAGGATCCTTATCGTTCTATTTATGGGAACCAACCGGTAAAGAATATACTGAATTATTAGATGATATGATTAACATTGGTATTCGTGATTACAAAAAGAGAATAGCCAAAACACATTCATTTGATACTAATATCTTAAAAGGATTTACTGAACTTGGTGGTTTCAAAGGTATGAAAGGTTCTAAAGGAAAATTAAGATAATTAAAAGTTAAGGAAAATATCCTTAGCTTTTTTCTTGGCTTTTTATAGAAAAACGGTTTATAATAGAAATGGAGGTAGAAAATATGAAATTAGTAAAATGTAATAGTTGTGGAGCTTTGGTAAAAGTATTAGAAGAGTGTAATGGTAATTGCAAAATTCAATGTTGCGGAGAAGAAATGATAGAAGTATCTCTTAATTCTAAGGATGCATCTTTTGAAAAACACTTACCACAGTATGAAAAGATAGGAGATAAAATTCAAGTCAATGTTCCTCATGTTATGGAAGAAGAACATTACATTACTTTTATCACTTATCAACATGGTAATCAAGAAGAAACCATTTATTTAAACAGTACAGATGAAGCCAAGGTAGAATTTACTTATTATCCAAATAGTAAATTATATAGTTATTGCAATAAACACGGATTATGGGTAACTGATGTCGAATAATTATTCTAAAGAAAGCCGTTGAATAAAATGAAAAATATAGATAAGATAACAGACTTCGTATCCAAAAGACCTAAGGTAAAAGCTGCCTATGGTTATGGCTCTGGTGTATTTAAACAAAGTGGATATACGGATAAGGACAAACCGCAAATTGATTTGATTTTAGTGGTAGAGGATTTAAAAGCATGGCATTTAGAAAATATCAAAAAAAATCCTCAAGATTACTCATTTATTGGAAAAAGATATTTTAAACATGCATCCATTGATAAGCTAAAAGGATCTACAGGAATTACTTATTTAAGTAATATTATGGAGAATGGAAATATTTATAAATATGGTACAATTGAAGAAAAAGATTTGCTTAGATATTTGGATACATGGGAAAGCTTCTATTTGCCAGGTAGATTTCAAAAAAGATTATTACCTATTGTGGAATCTAAAAAGATTGCCAATATGAATCAAAAAAATAGAGAAAAAGTATTATTTACAGCCTTACTTACTCTACCAAAAAGTAATCATTATAAATTAATGGATGTTTATACACAGATCTGTGGATTATCCTATTTAGGGGATACTAGAATGAAATTTGCAGAAAATCCTAGAAAAGTCTTAAATATAGTAGAAGGTAGTTATGATAGTTTTCAGGAAATCTATGGTTCTAGTAATCTTTATTTTAAAACCAATAGCAAAAATGAAGTGACTATCTATTATCAAAAATTAATAAGGGATATTCATAAGCTTCCTAAGAGTTTATTGAATTATTTAGGAGAGAATATAGAAGAATCTGATATTGAAATAATTAGAGAAAAAATTCTAGAATATTTTACAAAGTTAAATAAAGAAGAAAGCTCTAAACAAACAATAAAAGGAATCTATTCTAATGGAATGATTCGTTCTATAAAATACGCTTTTAAAAAAGTATTAAAGAAAGTAAAAAAATGAATGAATAAATAAACTGTTAAAAATTTAAAGAAAATATCAAAAAAATATTTTCTTTTTTTCTTTTTATGTTATACTATAGAAGTAATTCAAATTTTGGGCTGTTAGCTCAGTTGGTAGAGCAACTGACTCTTAATCAGTGGGTCTAGGGTTCGAATCCCTAACAGCCCACCAAAATTGTATTAAATCCACTACTCAAAAATTTGAATAGTGGATTTTTTATGCCGACTTAGCACAGTTGGTAGTGCAACGCACTCGTAACGCGTAGGTCGTTGGTTCGAATCCGACAGTCGGCACCATTGGCGAATATGTTCGAACTATTCGAACTTAATATATAATTCAGTCTGAGATATGACTGATTTTTTATTTGATGAAAATCCCAATAGGTAATTTTGGTTCCTGTGTCAAAATACCTAGGGGGTTTAAATATTTTGACATAACAAAATATCTCCATTTAAATAGTTATCTAAATTTGGTATAATGATAATATAATATAGTTTAATTTAAGTCATTATGTATGGAGGTAGTATATGAATAAGCGAATAACAGCTGTAGTTTCTTCTGTTTTTAATTCATTTTGTGACTTTACTTTGGATATTGCGGTAAATAAATATTTTATTTATAAAGTATCATTGTATACAAGTATAATTTCATTGTTTTTTCAAATTTTATATGCGTTTTATGCTGGTATTTCTATAACTACTTCAGCTATTCCTATTATTTTAATTTATGGTTTGATTATATTATTAGGATACCTATGTTATGTTAATGCATTAAAGAATATACCAATAGGGCTTGTTGCTCTACTTGAAAATTTAGATTTATTTATAGTTTTAATAATTGATATAGTATTGGGAAGCTTAATTCTAACATAAAAATTTATATTTTTATTTGTGTTGTTTATTATTTCTATTATCTGGTTTAGTCTAGAAACAAATAGAATTAAAGATGAAATAAAATTTAAGAAAATAAAGTTTATAGGCATTGTTTTTATATTGTTATCTGTTTTATTTTATGGAATTGAACCATATATAATAAAATCTGCTAATACACTTGGTGCTAACGAAGTAGCAATTAATTTTGGTTATAGTGTAGTTGCAATTCCATTTTTCTTTTTTAAAAGTAAAACTTCTGGTGCATCAAAAGAAGAAAATAACGATAAAAATTTTTTTATTTAGTAGTTTTAATTGGTCTTTTTGAGGCTATCTATTATATATTTGGAACTATTGGTTATATTTATGAAGCACCAATAATAGTTAATATTATTCAAGAGATTAGAGTATTTTTATTAGTTATATTGTCAGTTATATTTAAAACAGATAAAATGAATTTGAAGAAAGCAATTGCAATATTACTTGGTATGATTTCAATAACAGGAATTTATTTTATTTAATAGGAATTATTACTGAGCATTATTATATATACTAAAGAGAATAATTTGGTAAAAAATGTTATGGATATTTACAACATTCTCACCAGAGTGATACCAAGCTCGAACTTTTATATTTCGAGTTTTAATATACTTTAAAATATGATAAAATTCTTAAAAGAAGAGCATATTGATTTTTGTCAAATTAGAAAACACACTTGTACATTGACATAGCAGTATGTATATATAAATTATTAGTTAGAAAACTCAAGATTTTTTAGTAATCATTTTGATAAGTTTTTTAGAACTATAATTTGTTTCTTTTTTATCCATTGTTGCAATTACAATGGTTCTTTTTAAGATTTTATTATCAGCTTTAATTTCATACGAAGATTTATTATTTAATTCATCCAATATAAATTCTTTTGTGACATATCCAATCCCAAATACAGCTTTAATGAAATCTATAATTAAATTATAACTAACAACTTCTAATTTTGGATTTATGTCACAATTATTTTCTTTTAAATATTTATTAAATGTGTTCTGCTATTCGAAGATAAGCTTGGCAAAATGATATAATTAGAACTACTTATAAGAATGGTAAACAAATTTTATATACAGTTGTTGATGAAAATGAATATGGAATTTATAATCAGGAAAGAAGTGTCTACAAAGGTAAATTGATTTGGGAATATAATTATGGACATATAGGTGAAATATATTCTGCATTTAGAGATAGAGGAATAGTTTTTGAAAATGATATGTATGCTAAAATTGATAAAAGAAATCAATATATTTTAAAGATGTGTAAAGAACAAAATTTATTTAATATGGGTAAAAAAGATTAAAAGAAGCAGCAAATTATATTGCTACCTTTTCGAACATTTATTAAAATAGTACCAGAAATTGATACGAATATTGTATTGATTACCTAATTTATCGAAAAAAGATTTATAGCATAGTATAATATTATTAAGTATTAATTAGTGTATCACGATAGGCGAGGTTAAAAAATGGAAATAGCAAGAAAAACGATTTTAAATGATGAAAAATATTTAAGACAAATTTCTCAACCGATTGATTGGAGTGATGAATCATATAAAGAAGAAATAAAACTATTAGAACAATTTTGTCTTGAAACTGAATGCTTCGCTCTAGCAGCTATACAAATAGGTATTCCTAAAAGGATGATATATTTAAAAAATACTACATTAGATGTACCTTTGGAAGATAAAAGCTATAATGAGTCAACAATTTTAATAAATCCAGTTATTATATCTAGAAAAGGACACACTAGATATTGGGAAGCTTGTTTAAGTTGTTTAAATAATATGGGGCTAGTAAGTAGGCCTTATGAAATGGTTGTAGAATATTATGATGTTAATGGTGTTCAGCATAATGAAATATTTGAAGGATTTGAAGCTACTGTTTTATCACATGAATTAGATCATCTAGATGGAATACTTCATATGAATATAGCAGAAGAAGTTATAAACATGCCACGAGAAGAAAGAAAGGCATATAGAAAAGAACACCCATATGAAGTAATATCTAAAACTTGTGATTATGATGAAATTTTTATGAAAAAATTAAAAAAATAAGATCGAGTATTGTTAAAAATAATTGATATATACGACTAAACATTGATTTTTAAAACTTGCCCAATACTTAAAGTATTACTGGTTAAATTATTCAAACTTTTAATAGCGTCCACGGTAGTATTATACTTTCTAGCAATAGAATACAAAGTATCACCACTCATCACTGTATAAGTAATAGTACTTTCTTCATTTCCAGTAGTAGGAATTTTTAAAACTTGCCCAACACTTAAAGTGTTGCTGGTTAAATTATTCAAACTTTTAATAGCATCCACGGTAGTATTATACTTTCTGGCAATAGAATACAAAGTATCACCACTCATCACTGTATAAGTAATAGTACTTTCTTCATTTCCAGTAGTAGGAATTTTTAAAACTTGCCCAATACTTAAAGTATTACTGGTTAAATTATTCAAACTTTTAATAGCGTCCACGGTAGTATTATACTTTCTAGCAATAGAA
>CALVOY010000033.1 GCA_944350415.1 uncultured Bacilli bacterium
ATATCATTATGTTCTGCGTTAGCATGTCTTTATATTAATTTTAGATGAAAAAAATAAGAGTTTTATCTAAGTTACCCAGATTTTTAAAATAATTGAAGGAAAATTTCGTAAAATACCGAAACTCAAAAAAATTCACTTTTGACAAGAATTTAAAAATATGTTATTATATTAAATTGGTTTCCACCTAAGTCATTGCTGAGTTAGGTGGATTTCTTTTATATTAAAACTATAAATAGTAAGAATAGTAAAAGGAAGATAATTATTACTAAAGATAGAATTAAAAAATCCTTCTTGTTCATATTCTCGCCTCCCTTCTGCTAAGAAGATTGGCTTATTAAATATTCCTATAAAAATATATATTAAGAATAGCATTAAAACAAGCGAACAAGTTAAATTTTTAGAACAAAATTTTGTAATGCTGTACTTATATTAGTTGGTGATTATTATTACACACTATCATTTTACAAGAAAGGTTATTCAACTTCTTCTTCACAGACATCAGATTGATTAGTAGTCGAACTAGAAATAGTTCGTTTTTATATACTTTTAGTGTCCTAATACACTGATATTTTTTCGAATAAAGAATATCTGGTCTTTCTTTTATACAATTCAAAAGAGATTGATTGAGATTTCAAATGGAGTTGATATTAAAAAATGTTTTATAGGAATATTATTTTTATAAGATATTTATTCTGTTTTTTCTTCCATTAATTTTAAATTATTTAATAGTCTCTGATTATGGGGATTCATTTCTATTGCTAATTTCACATATTCTATAGCTTCACTTTTTTTGTTTTGATAGTAACAACTAATAGATAGTAAATCATATACTGTCTCATCCCAACTAAAAACCTCATTGATATAGGTTTTAGGATGTTCTTTGATCTGCAGTGCTAATAAGCAAAATTTTTCTACTTCATTCCAGTTTTCTAATTGGTATTCTAAAAGAGCTCTTTCCATATAGGGATCTCTCAGATAAGGAGCTTCTAAAATTGCTTTATCTAACCACATTCTTGCTTCTTCAGTTCTATTTAAATTTTTGTAACATCTAGCAATAAATCTCATAGATGCACATCTCTCATCTTTCCAAATAGCTCGTGGCAAAGACAGATGTCTGATTAAAGTATCAATAGCTTCATTCCATTTTCCATAATACATATATTCTCTTCCTAAATAATGCATATTTCTATCATCTTCAGGATCTTCTTTTACAGATAATTCTAACAAAGGGAGATAACTGCTTCTTGATTTTTGACTATCTGGATAATGATTTAAAGTAATATCGTTTGTCGTAATTTTATTTTCTGTTTTTTTTCCTATATAAGTTAATACTTCGTGAACAGGGTGAGTCCAAATATAGTTACTACGATCATGAATTTTTTCTATATAAAAGTTGACCTTCGGTTGATTATTTTCATCAAGACTCCAATTATAGTTGTAGGAAATACGAGTAGTAATATTTCTCTGCCAAATTTCTTCTAGTTTTTGGCGCCAACCGGGTTCAAATACCTCATCTAAATCTGTGCAGACACAGATATCGGTATCTTTAGGTACTAACTTTAAAGATTCATTTCTAGCAACATCAAATCTCCAAGGTTTAATTGTTTTTTTCTTAACATGTACACCTAATTGCTTCAATTTGGTTCTAGTTTTATCCGTAGAACCTGTATCCAAAACATATATTTCATCGGCTTCTTTCATAGAATCTACCCATCGATTTACAAATTTTTCCTCATTTTTTGATATTGCATATACACATACTTTATACTTATTCATAAATACACACCTCATTTTATTTTATGCAAGGAAAAATGGTATAGATGTTTTTCTATACCATTTTTTGGGAGATTTTATTATAGTATATTTGCAAGGAGTAATCATTTTGCTTGCTTGATGATACTATAGTAAATTTTTAATTAATATATGAATTATAATTCATATATTAGGAGATTATTAATGATACATCATCTAAGTCTAGAGATTGATTTCCACTAGCATTTACTAAAAATTTGATTGTGATTCCAGTTGTATTAGCAGGTGATGCTGAAGTAACTAGTTGATAGAATGCAAAATCTCTATTTGAGTTTGTGATATCTTGCTGTCTTACAGAGATGGTTCCACCGATGATTGGTCCGGTTGTGGTTTCAAATGTAACAGTAGCGGTAAAACCGACCTGACTTCCTTCCCCTCTGGCAAAGAATGACAATTGATAAAAACATCCACTATTGGTCGTAGGAATTGTTTGTATTATGGCGGATTTATCTCCTATGTTTACTGCCCAAGATCCTGAGTGCACACGACCTTGACTAGTAACTGAATTAATTGCAGCTGGATTAATAAATAGCCAATTACTAGGTTTATTATTACTTCTGCTTTCCATATCACCATTTGTAACTAGCTGTCCATTAGAACGACAGTGACATTCACATTTTCCAGTTGGTCCAGTAGGTCCGGTTGCTCCAGTGGCACCTGTTGGTCCTGTAGGCCCTGTAGCACCAGCTGTTCCGGTAGCACCTGTTGGGCCGGTAGGCCCCGTAGGTCCAGTAGGTCCTATCTCACCATCTTGACCATCAATACCGTTAAAGCCACGAGGGATAACAAAATCAAATATATGATTAGGTGATCCACCACTATCTGTAACTGTTGCCTCTGTTCCAGCATCACCAGTTGTAGTTGTACCAACAGCTAATGTTTCAGCAGTACCTGTAGGTCCCGTAGGCCCGGTAGCTCCAGTAGGTCCGGTTGGTCCGGTAGCTCCGGTAGCTCCAGTAGGTCCAGTAGGTCCAGTAGGTCCAGTAGGTCCACCTGCTGGTCCAGTAGGACCGGTAGGCCCCGTAGGTCCTATTATAAAACAACCACATGGTAATTTAGGAAAACGATTTTCGCAATTATTCTTTTCGAACATTTTATTCCTCCTTTCTTCTAGTTTAATATATGTACTAGCAAAAAAGATGATTATGTAAAAAGCATAAGAATGATTAAACTATTTTTTTATTTATTCTACAATTCCCTGATATGTTCTTGGACCTACAACACCATTTACTTATGCTCAATCTTTTTTTGAAAGCTTAACAGATAGTTCTATTAATTCATCCAAAATTCTAGTTGTTCTTACTCTAGAAATCTCATGATTTTTCCGAAAAATTTTTAATAAATATCATTGTAATAATTTCACATTATCTCCCTGCATACTTATAGTTATTTTATGTTTTTAATATCGTAAAATAACTAGTATGTTATAATACTATGGTGGTGGTGATAGTTTGAAAAAAATTATTTTTATAGATATCGACGGAACATTATGTAATTCTAAGGGTGAAATTACAGAAGAAACAGTACAAGCTATAAATAGAACTCAGAAATTAGGGAATATTATCGTGTTATCTACTGGAAGAAGATTAAATAGGGTAATTCCCCTTATGAAAAAATGTGGGATTTATTCTTATGTATTAGCTTTGAATGGTGCTCAAATATATGATTATGTGAATAACACTTTCTTATTAGAAGAAGATATTGGTTTTTCTACTAGTCATAAGATATATGATTTGGTAAAAAAATATTCTCTTTATGGTAACTTTCATACAGCATTATTACGCTATACTACAAAACCTACTTATTCTGAGGATATATTACTTACAGATGATAATGTTTTTGAGTTGAAATCTAAGAAGATTTCTCAGATTGTCGTATCTGGTAATAACCTTGAAGCTTTTTTCACTATTAAAGAAGATCTAAATAAAATGGAAGAAATTAGAATTGTAAATGAATCACGAGATATTTTTTATAAAAATTTAGATTATAAAAAGGGTGGTAGTTTTATAGATATTAGTACAGTTCTTACTTCAAAAGGTAAATCTATTGAATATTTGCTAGCTTATTTACATATGGACACAAAAGATGCTATTGCGATAGGGGATGGCATAAATGATTTATCTATGTTTGAGGTGGTAGGTACTAAAGTAGCAATGGGCAATGCAGATTCCTTTTTAAAGGAACAAGCAGACTGTATTACACTGTCAAATGATGAAAATGGGGTTGCTTACTATCTAAATAACTTGGTAAAATAAATGTGTAGAAGATGAAGGAGGAATTAGTTTGAAAGAAGAATGGAGAAAATTTAAAGAGGGTAAGTGGATGAATGAGGTTAATGTTAGAGACTTTATTCAGGCCAATTATCATGTTTATGAAGAAGATGAAAGTTTTTTAGCAGATAAAAGTGAAAAAACAGATAAGATATGGAGTCGCTGCGAAACTTTATTAAAAGAGGAGCTAAAAAAGCATGTGCTAGATATCGATACTGATCATATGTCTGGTATTGATGCTTATGAAGCTGGGTATATTGATAAAGATAATGAAGTAATCGTTGGTTTGCAAACAGATGCACCACTAAAGAGGATTGTAAATCCCTATGGTGGAATTCGTATGGTTTATTCGGAATTGGAAGCTTATGGATATAAATTAAATCCAGAAGTGGATAAGTATTTTAATGAATTTAGAAAAACCCATAATCAAGGAGTATTTGATGCTTATACAGAAGAAATTCGTAAATGTCGTCATGTAGGATTATTGACAGGTTTACCAGATGCTTATGGTAGGGGAAGAATTATTGGCGATTATAGACGTGTAGCTCTATATGGAATTGATTTTCTAATGCAAGAAAAGAAAAAGGATTGGGATCAGTTAGTTGGACCGGTGATGGATATTGCATTAATGCAATTAAGAGAAGATGTTTCGATGCAATATCGTGCATTAGAACAGATAAAAAAGATGGCTCTTCGTTATGGTTATGATATTAGTAAACCAGCTAAAAATGCTCAAGAAGCGATTCAATGGACTTATTTTGGATATTTAGCTGCCATTAAAGAAAATAATGGGGCAGCGATGAGTTTAGGACGAGTAGATGCTTTTTTTGATATTTATATCCAAAGAGATATAGAAGAAGGAACTTTAGACGAAGCTGGTGCTCAAGAGTTGATTGATCAATTTGTAATTAAGTTACGATTGGTAAGACATTTGAGAACTCCTGATTATGATGAGTTGTTTTCTGGAGATCCTACTTGGGTTACTTGCAGTATTGCTGGTATCAATGAAGATGGGCGTAATATGGTAACGAAGACTAGTTATCGTATTTTACATACTTTGACAAATTTAGATCCTGCACCAGAGCCTAATTTGACAGTTTTATGGAGTGACAAGTTACCAGAAACATTCAAAAAATATTGTGCAAAAATGTCAATTGAAACAGATGCCATTCAGTATGAAAATGATGATGTTATGCGTCCAATTTATGGAGATGATTATGCAATTGCCTGCTGTGTATCCGCAATGCGCGAGGGTAAAGATATGCAATTCTTTGGAGCTAGATGTAATTTAGCTAAGGCATTACTTTATTCTATGAATGGCGGTATTGATGAAGTAAAAGGCGATTTGGTAATCGAAGGCTTTGAAAAAATGGATGATGAAATTTTAGATTATGAGAAAGTTAAAAAATCTTATTTTAGAATGCTTGAGAAAGTGGCTAAGATTTATTCAGATGCTATGAATATCATCCATTATATGCATGATAAATATGCTTATGAAGCTAGTCAAATGGCTTTACATGATACTCATGTTAGAAGATTGATGGCTTATGGTGTTGCTGGGCTATCGGTAGTAGCGGACTCCTTATCTGCTATTAAATACGCTAAAGTGAAACCAATTCGTGATGAGAATGGCATTATGGTTGATTTTGAAATAGAAGGGGATTTTCCTAAATATGGAAATGATGATGATAGAGTGGATTCCATTGCGGTAGAGGTTCTAGAAAAAATGTATCATGAACTTGCTAGTCATCCATGTTATCGTGATGCCCATCCTACCTTATCTGTTCTTACTATTACTTCTAATGTGGTTTATGGTTCTAAGACTGGTTCTACCCCAGATGGAAGAAAGAAAGGTGTTGCTTTTGCGCCTGGAGCGAATCCAATGCATGGAAGAGATGCCAGTGGAGCTATCGCTAGCTTAAATAGTGTTGCCAAAATTCCATATGCTGAATGTTGTCGTGATGGTGTTAGTAATACATTCTCTATTATCCCTTCTTCACTTGGTCATTCCAAAGAAGAACAAATTGAGAATTTAGTTAGCTTATTAGATGGGTACTTTGTACAAGGTGCACACCACTTAAATGTAAATGTCTTAAATCGTGAAACTTTAATAGATGCTATGGAGAATCCTGAAAAATATCCACTTCTAACGATTCGTGTTTCAGGGTATGCAGTTAGATTTAATCGACTAACTAGAAAACAACAAGAAGAAGTAATTGCTAGAACTTTCCATGAGAAAATATAATGAAAGGTGCCGTTGATTCTATAGAATCCTTTGGACTTGTGGATGGTCCAGGGATTCGTACGGTTGTTTTCCTAAGTGGATGCAAATTAAGATGTAAGTATTGCCATAATCCAGAGATGTGGGTAAAAGGAAAAGAAAACTATACAGTAGAAGAGCTTGTACAAAAAATATTACGCAATAAGCCTTATTTTAAGAGAAATCACGGTGGAGTTACTTTTTCTGGTGGTGAACCACTTTTACAGATTGATTTTCTATTAGAAGTTTGTAAAGCGTTAAAAAAAGAAGGAATTCATATTGCCTTAGATACAGCAGGAGTTGGAATCGGTAAATATGACCTTCTTCTTCCTTATATTGATTTGGTTTTATTAGATGTTAAACATATCACGGAAGAAGGTTATTTAGATTTAACAGGGCAAACTATGGATGAATTTTATCGATTTGTGGATGCAGTTAACCAGAATAATACTAAAGTTTGGATTAGACAAGTGATCATTCCGGGAGTAAATGATAATATTTCGTATGTACAAAGTTTGGCTAAATTCTTAAAAAAAATCAAAAACATAGAGAAAATAGAGTTTTTACCATATCATAAAATGGGGGATGAAAAGTATCAAAAATTAGGCCTTGTCAATCCTTATTTAGAAAAAGAAGCAATGGATCAAGAAAGATGTGACCAATTATATCTAGAATTTAGGGGGTGTTATGATGAGTAAAAAGAAGCCAGTAGATATTGAAAAAATTTATGTATGTAAAACCGATGTAGAAAATCCTAATATTATAGAAAAATTTTTGATTCAATATGTAGATGGTGATCAATCTTACTTTGCACTTCCTTCTTTTTATCATGAGATGAAACCTAAGAGACAAGAAAAAGAAAGAACCCTTTTAGATAAGAATTTAAAACATTATATGGAAATGTAAGCTGAGCAAAATCATTCTAGTGAAGATTGGCAAGAAAATAGTAAGGTTATTCTTGTTTCTAATCAAGATGAAGAATTGAAACAATATGTTGATTACCAAATTGAGCAGATTGAAAACAAATTTTATGTTGAAACTGAAAATAAATATATGCGTGATGGATTATCCGATTTTTTAACTGCAGGACTTTGTTATGCTTTTGGTGGGAAATTTATTGTAATGTTAAATACTATGTTATCTATCTATAGTTTTAATTCTGCCATTAAATTCAATAAAAGAAGAGATGAACTTAAAGTTGAAAGCTCATCTTTTAAAAGATTAAAGTTATATTTTAGTTATTTGATGATAGCTTTGAATGTGGGACTAAGTGTTAGAAATCTTAGTGTCAACTTTGAAAAGATGCAGTATGCGATTACATTAGTAAATACGGCATGTAAACAGAATGAGGTCTTATCTGACTTAGAGAACCATTTTTTGGACTCTGATAGTCAATTTTTAGTAACTACTAGTGATGCAGAACTAATCTTTTGATGGAAGCTTTTCAGTTAAACCCTTTTTTAGATGATAAAGATCTTGAAATAGCTCTCTCTATGGAAAAATATATTGAGAATAATCCTTATCTGGATTACGAAAAACTATATGAAACATTTGCTTCATTTGGGATGATACATGCTGACTATGATAATAATATGATTGCAGGAACTACAATAAGGGGTTTGAATATTATAACTATCTATGACTATGAAAATGCTAAAAAAGATCCTTATTATATTACTACATTGCAGCATGAGATTATCCATTTGACTGGTCATTTGGATAATTTTGTATTAAATGAGGGAATGACTGAATTATTACAATCAGAATATTTTAATGATGGTAATGCAACTGGTTATTATGAGTATGTTACATTTACTAAAATTTTCTGTGAGTTAATTGGCTCTGATAAAATGTTAGAGGCTTATTCCAAGAATGACATGTCTATTATTCAAGAAGAAATGTTAAAAATTAATCCTAGTGAACATGATTATGATTCTTTAATGAATGCTATGCAAGAATATGGTACAAAATATCAAATGGCGGACGGACTTGAAGAACTACCTGATGTTGATAGGCATCAATTCTATCTTCTTTTGTTACCTTATTTAAAATCTGATCAATTATCAGAAACGACTCAGACTGAAATTTTGCATTATATAGAACATTTAGATTCTAAAACAAATTATAATACATTTAAATTCTATTTTAATATAAAGGATGATGAGCAGAAAATTTTGTATTGGGATGGGGGCTCTTTGTATTGGGATAATAATGGAAATTTTTTAGAAAATCCTACAACTAAAAAATAGACAAGATAGAAAATATTTGTGATAAAGAAAAATCTAGCTACTGATTTTTCTTTTTCTTTATGTTAAAATAATGACAGGTGATGTATATGTGGATAGCGGATGAGTGGAAAGATTATGAAATTATAGATAGTTCTAAAGGAATGAAATTAGAGCGTTGGAAAGATATTTATTTGCTAAGACCGGATCCACAGGTGATTTGGGATAATGGTGATTTATTAAAAAAATATTCTAATATTCATGCTATCTATTATCGTAGTAATAAAGGTGGCGGTCATTGGGAAAATTTAAAGAAAACTCCTAGTACTTGGCAAATTCATTATAAGGATTTAACTTTTAATATTAAGCAGATGGGATTTAAGCATACAGGACTATTTCCAGAACAGGCAGTGAACTGGGATTATATGATGGATAAAATTAAAAATAGTGATCGCCCTATCAAAGTTTTAAATCTGTTTGCTTATACTGGTGGCGCTAGTGTTGCCTGTTTAAAGGCAGGGGCAAGTGTGGTTCATGTGGATTCCTCACGAGGTATGGTTGAGTGGTGTAAAGAAAATGTAAAGTCTAGTGGCTTAGAAGATAAACCAGTTCGTTATTTAGTAGATGATGTGGTGAAATTTGTTCAAAGAGAAATCAGACGCGGAAATCAGTATGATGCTATTATTATGGATCCACCTAGTTATGGTAGAGGTTCTAATGGAGAAGTTTGGGATATTGAGAAAGATTTAGATCATTTGATTACTTTATGTGCAGAATTATTCAGTGACAAACCTTTGTTTTTCTTAATGAATTCTTATACAGGTGGTCTTACGAAAGAAGTTATCCACAATCTTGTGAAATTAAGAATATTACCAAAGCATAAAGCTAAAGTAGAAATAGAAGAAATTGGGTTATCTATTACGAAAGATGATTTAATATTACCATGTGGTATTACAGGAAGAGTAGAGTTTTATGAGTAAAAATGATTTAGAAATTTTATATGAAGATAATCATGTTATTGTGGTATTTAAGCCAGCTAATATTTTAAGTCAAGGGGATGCTACTGGTGATAAAGATATGCTTACTTTGATAAAGGAATATATCAAAGAAAAATATGAAAAGCCTGGTAATGTCTATTTGGGTCTTGTTCATAGGTTAGATCGTCCAGTACAGGGAGTAATGGTTTTTGCCAAAAGCAGTAAAGCAGCAGCTAGGCTCACCAAACAGATTCAAAATCATGAATTTCAAAAACGATATTTAGCGATTATAAATGGAACTATCCCTGAAAAAAAAGGCGAATTTCATGATTATTTAGAAAAATTAGAAAATGGAAATACTGTTGTTACAGATAGTAAGCATGGAAAAGAAGCTATTTTAAAATACGAGATATTAAAAGAAAAAGAGCATTATAGCTTGGTTAAAATTGAACTTATTACAGGAAGGCATCATCAGATTCGAGTACAATTTGCTTCGCGTGGGTATCCACTCGTAGGTGATCAGAGATATAGTAAATTGGATAAGAAACAAATTTGTTTATGCAGTTATCAACTCTCTTTTTTACATCCGATTACCAAAGAGAGACTTCAATTTGAAAGATATCCAGAGAAAAAAGATGATTGGATGCTTTTTCTAGATCAGGAATAAATTAGAAACAAGTGTTAAAAGATTTTACTTAGAAAATTAGTAAAAGAGCTGACATTTGCAATAAAAATAATAGTTAGCATTTATTTTGCGAAAAATAATTGCAATTATTGTTTTTTTTTGTTATTATTTTAATAGAATAAAATAAGGGAGATGAAAAAATGTTAGATTGGTTTACCACAATTCCTGGTATTTTGATTATATGTGGAGTTATTTTATTATTGATTGCGATTATTTTATTCATTGCAGGAACTAAAAAAGCAAAGAAAGAAGCTAATTCTCAATCAAATTCTATGAATGAGAGTGCAACAAGTGTTGTATCTGATGTGCAAAATGTACAGAATATTACAGAAAATACATTAGTAACGCCTAGTGCTGTTGAAAGTGTAAATTCTACTGTAGAGCCTGTGGTTCAGGAGACACCTATTCAAATAGAAGATCCTACTCCAGTTAGTGAAACTACCAATATAGAAATGTCTACTGAGAATAATAGCACTACTGTAGAATCAGTAGAAGAAGTTCCTAGTATTGATATTCCAGCTCCATCTGCATCACCTATTGCAGAGGAAAAAGATGCTACTATTTATGGTGGAAATAGTCCAGTTTCTGATTTTACTATCCATGAAGAAAAACCAGTTACTATTTATGGTGGAAATGATCCTTTAGAGGCTACACAAACTTTACCAAAAGTAGAAGAGCATCATGAACCTTATGGTGGTAGCGCTTATCCTGAGGCTAGTATTGTTGAACCTACACCATCTATTGAAATACCAACACCTGTAGAAGATGTAGTATCTGCTATGCCTACTATGGAACCTTTTACAGAAGAAGTAGTATCTGCTATGCCTACTATGGAACCTTTTGCAGAAGAAGTAGTAGAACAACCTGTTATTGAAACTCCAAATATAGAACCAGCTGTAGAATCAGTTGTTGAACCTGTTACAGAACCTGTTACAGAACCTGTTGTTGAACCTGCTTCTGTAACTACTACAGAAGAAAGTTCAACTGCTACAACTACTATGTCAGAACCTACACCAATTAGTATACCATCTGTAGAAGATAAAAAAATTAGTGTAGAAGAATTATAAGACCGAATGGTCTTTTTTCTTTTCTTTTTACATATCCTATATTGTAGAAAGGAATGATAAAATGAATATGGAAACACTTAAAGTTTCATCCAAATCTAATCCCAATAGTGTAGCTGGAGCACTTGCTAATGTGTTTCGCGAAAAAGGGACAGTAGAAATTCAGGCTGTAGGAGCTGGAGCCTTAAATCAAGCAATTAAAGCAGTTGCAATAGCTAGAGGTTTTGTAGCACCAAGTGGAAAAAATTTAGTTTGTATTCCGGCATTTACGGATATTACCATTGATGGAGAAGAAAGAACTGCTATTAAGTTAATTGTGGAAGCTATTTGATAGCTTTTTTTCTTTTTTATTATAAAATAGATATTTGGAGTTGATCAAAGAATCGAAATCCTATTTATTAAAAATTTTTTTATCATAGGAATGCTTCTTCTGTTAAAGTAGATGATAGTACTCATTATGAATAATTTGAAAAAAGAGTTGATATATTCTTTATTTTTTCATATAATAAAACTATCAAATCAATGAGGAAACCAATAATAGAATTTTTATATCTAGAGACTTAGTGGTTGGTGTAAACTAAGATAAAAATCTATTTAATCTACTTTCTCGAGACCTTAATCGGGTCCGGTACAGCCGTTATACGAATTAAGATAATAAAAGGATGGTACCGTGCTTTAGCACTCCTGTGTACTATTCTTTTTTTACTTTTACTCATTGATAAAAGAAAGGATGACAGGTATGTTGGATATTAAGTTTGTAAAAGAAAATAGGGAGTTAGTGAAGGAAAACATTAAAAAGAAATTTCAAGATCAGAAATTACCTCTAGTAGATGAAGTAGTAGAACTTTATGATAAGGTATGTAGCTTAAAGTTAGAAGGAGATAATCTTCGTAATGAAAAAAATAATACTTGCAATCAAATCGGTTCTATGATGAGAGAAGGAAATAAAGAGGAAGCAGAAGGCTTAAAGCAAAGAGTAGTAGAAATTAACGAAAAATTAGTTACCTTAGAGAAACAGGAAGCAGAACTAAATGCTATTTTAAAAGCGAAGATGATGATTATTCCTAATATAATTGATGATTCGGTTCCAATTGGTAGGGATGATACGGAGAATGTGGAAATTGAAAAATTTGGAGAGCCGGTAGTACCTAATTTTGAAGTACCATATCATGCTGATATTTTAGCTAGTATCAATGGTCTTGATAAAGAGAGTGCTGGAAGAACCTCTGGAAATGGTTTTTATTATTTAATGGGGGATGCTGCTAGAATTCATTCTGCAATGATTAGCTATGCAAGAGATTTCATGATCGATAAAGGTTTTACTTACTGTATTCCGCCTTTTATGATTCGAAGTGATGTGGTAAATGGCGTTATGAGTTTTGAAGAAATGGATGCTATGATGTATAAAATTGAAGGAGAAGATTTATTTCTAATTGGTACTAGTGAACATTCTATGATTGGTAAATTCAAAGGTCAAATTGTAGATGAAGCAAGTCTTCCCATTACTTTAACTAGCTATTCTCCTTGTTTTAGAAAAGAAGTTGGTGCCCATGGAATTGAAGAAAGAGGTGTATACCGCGTTCACCAATTTGAAAAACAAGAAATGGTTGTGTTATGCAAACCAGAAGAAAGTATGGATTGGTATCATAAAATGTGGTCTTATACAGTGGAGTTTTTTAGAAGCTTAGATATTCCTGTTAGAACTTTAGAGTGTTGTAGTGGTGATTTAGCAGACTTAAAAGTAAAGTCCTGCGATATCGAAGCATGGAGTCCGAGACAACAGAAGTACTTTGAAGTTGGATCTTGTTCTACTTTAGGAGATGCTCAAGCTAGACGTTTGGGTATTCGTACCAAAGGAGAAAAGGGAACCTACTTAGTACATACTTTAAATAATACAGTGCTTGCTTCTCCAAGAGGGTTGATTGCTTTTTTAGAAAATAATGTTCAAGAAGATGGAAGTATTTTAATCCCAACCGTATTGCAGCCATATATGGGTGGCAAAAAAGTGATTAAACCTATTTCTAATAAATAGATCTAGCGTAGAAATGTTATGAAATATGAGAATCTGTTATAGGGATTCTCATTATTTTTTTTGAAATATCTATCATATATTATAGTAAAAGAATAAAAAAACTACTTGTTTTTTAAGTTGTCACTTGATATATTGTATTTAAGTAAAGTAATCAAGGGTGGGAGTAGTATGGTGCATTTAAAATATGTGGATAATCCTTTTGATGAAAAAATGATGTATTCTATTTCTAAATTTCATGACGAAAGAAGTTTTTATGATTGTATTAGTCGTGAATTTTTAAATGATCAAGCTTTTCAGCATTTAGAGCATACTTTTTACATGTATTTTTTAACTGGTGATGCAGGAGAATGGATAGGTTATGTTTTATTCTCTAATGAAAATTTAATACAAGGGTATTATCATTTTGCTAAGTTAAAATTATTGGATTTAATTAATAATATGAGAACGCTTTTGAATCATTCAGATTATGAGAAAGAGTTTGATAGATTGGAAGAACTTTGTAGCCCCAATAATGCCTTATCTAATTCTGCATTGGTATTAGAAGAAACCATCTTTTCTCTAAAAAAAATATGTGTTTTGAATGGTTTGCATAATATTCAATCTGAAATTAGTGGTTGGAATAAACAAGAACTTGAAAGCTTCCAAACTCTAATTATGCAGGATAGTTTTCCTAATGATTCCGAAAATATTTTGGAAAAAATACTAGCTAGATTCAAACAACTAGATCTTCCGCAGATTAGGTTAATAGATAGTATGTTTTCCAATTATTATGAGCAAATACAAGAGTATTTACTTTCTGCTCCTAACTATTTTTATTTAGATATTGTGCTTGCTTTACCTAAGCATGAAGAGAGTATTCTTACAGTTGAGAATCAGGGTTCTAGTTTGAGTACTGATTTGCTTGCTGAACGCAAGTATTATGGTTTTATCAGAGAAGCGATTTCCGTTGTGGAGGAAGAAATCAATAAAAATTTTCGTGATGCTGCGATTTTACTAAAGGAAAAGGATAAAGATTATTTTTTGGTTAATTCCAATAGTTATTTTGGTGTTTCTTCTGTTCCAAAAGCAGTTCAAAAAATGATATAGAAAGTAAGTATAAAAATATATTTTTGCTTCCATAATATAATCGGAGGATATTATATGGAAGAACTAGAACTTTATAAATATATTTATCAAGATAGTGAAATGGGTGTTTTTTCCCTCAAAACACTGTTAGAGCAGTTAAAAAATAAAGATAATAAGATTACAAAAACAGTAGAAGAAATTTTGATGGGATATGAAAGATATTTTGAGCATGTGAAATCTATTTTAGATGAAAATAATATCTCTGTTCATGAGAATAATTTAATGACCAAGATGGGTGCTAGTATGGGTATTATGAAACAGGTTAAAAAAGATAATAGTGATTCTAGCATCGCAGATGTATTAATAAAAGGGGTATCTATAGGTAGTATCGATATGGAGAAAAAAATTAGCAATTGTGAAAAGGATGCGAATAAAAAAGAATTGAAGTTTGCTAATGATTTTCTACAATTTCAACAAGATGTTATTACAGGGTTGAAGAAGTTTTTATAGTTTTTTAGCACTTTATATTGACAAGTGCTAAAATTGGTGATATAACTGAAAATGTAAGGAGGAATGAAAGATGTTACCTAGTAGAAAATATTATTTAGATAGTATATTTGATAATTTTATGGATGGTACAGATAATTTTGATGTTATGAAGTGCGATGTATATGAAAAAGATGGTGCTTACCACATTGAAGCAGACATTCCAGGATTTAAAAAAGATGAAATCAGTGTTGATTGTGAAGATGGTTATATAACTATTAGTGCTGAAAAAAATAGTGAAAATGAAGAAAAAGATGAAAATAAAAAATACATCAAGCGTGAAAGATTCTATGGTAAAACTGTTAGAAAATTTTATGTTGGTGATGTTGATAGCGAAAAAATTAAAGCTGAATTTAAAGATGGAATATTAGAATTAGTTGTACCAAAAGAAGAAAAATTACCAAATAAAAAGACTATTGAAATTCAATAAGATTGTTGATTTTATGAATAGAAGATTATGAATAGAAGATTTGTCGTAAGTTTGACAAATCTTTTTTTTTCTGATAGTATATTGAATTGTCCCGTGTTATAAGAGGTGTTAAAAATGTTTTATAATGAGACAAAAACAATGGAATTGGTTAGTGAAGACCCGTCCCTGGTATTTGAGCTAATAAAAGAAGGACATATTGAGTTTGTAGATATGCTACTAAGAAAAAAAATTGTTGATATTAACATTTGTGATGATGCAGGAAACAATATTTTAGTTAGGCTATTAAAATATGGTGCCTATGATATTGTGCTTCATCATATGGGAAATAAAGAATGGGATGTGAACCATCAAAATTTAGATGGTAACACATTTGCTCATGTTTTAATGTCTATTAACTATGTAAATGTGATAGATATTATTGCGAAATTAAGAAAAAATAAAGATTTTTTACCTAATATTAAAAATAATCAAGGAGAAACTATTTTAGATAAGTCTATTAACGATCATTACATCTATACTACTGTTAAAATATTAGAAGATTCTAGATTTAATAATATTGATGTTGTATCTTTTAAACATTTATATGATACTTACATTAAGAGCAATAAATACGGGAAATATTCAAAATTAACAAATCTAGAAATAATTGTCAATAATTTAACAGATAAAAAATTGCTTCCTAGAATGGAAAAAATGTTGGAGATTATAAAAAGTAATTTTGATCTTATTAAAGATGAAGTGCTACATAACCAAAAATCTCCTAGGATGGATGCAATTATTAAAGATGTATTACAAGAAAGCAATGCTTAGTGCATTGTCTTTTTTTAGTAGGTGGATTTGCTGTTTTAAAGATGTACCAAAGTAAATTATGGGAAGAGAAAATGATAATGCCAGAATAGTGAAAAAGATTATGACTGGACGGTGGAAATATTTAAAAGAAATTAGATTCAATATATGTATTTGGTAATATGTTGTTATAGTACGGATAAGAGTCTGAAAGATGAAAATAATATGAGAAATCATAATGAAGTACTGGTTTTTATGATGAAAATTTAGTATAATCTAGAAACAAGGAAGTGATATGATGCAACTACCAAATTATAAGGAAGCAAAACTTAGAAGCAAAGAAAGTGTTGTTCGTGAAGAATATCAATTTGATCAGAACTTGAGTAAAATTGGTCAAGGTAAGACTTATCATGTTAAGACTTATGGTTGCCAAATGAATGAACATGATAGTGAAAATATAAAAGCAATGCTAGAAGAATTAGGATTTACAGAAGAGGAAAATTATGAACAAGCCGATTTGGTTCTACTAAATACTTGTAGCATTCGTGAAAATGCACATAATAAAGCTTTTGGAATGTTAGGAAGACTGAAACATTTAAAAGAAGAAAGAAAAGATTTAATAATTGGTCTTTGTGGATGTATGGCTCAAGAAGAAGGGGTAATAGACGAAATATTGCATAAATATCAATTTGTAAATTTTGTTTTTGGTACCCATAATCTATATCGTTTGCCTATTTTATTAGATCAAAATATGAAAAGTCAGCATCAGGAAATAGAGGTTTATAGTAAAGAAGGCAATCTAATAGAAGGACTTCCTGTTAAAAGAGCGAGTCTTTACAAAGCTTATGTAAATATTATTTATGGTTGTGATAAATTTTGTACTTATTGTATCGTTCCTTATACTAGAGGCAAACAGAGAAGTAGAACAAAAGAAGATATTTTGAGAGAAGTAAATGATTTAATTCAAGAAGGGTATCAGGAAGTAACCTTGCTTGGTCAAAATGTAAATGCTTATGGGAAAGATTTTGATTATGACTATCGTATGGAAAACTTATTAGAGGATGTTGCCAAGACTGGTATTCCGAGGGTAAGATTTATGACAAGTCATCCTTGGGATTTTACGGATAAAATGATTGAAGTAATTGCTAAATACTCTAATATTATGCCAAGCATTCATTTACCTGTTCAGTCTGGTTCTAATCATATTTTAAAATTAATGGGTAGACGTTACACAAAAGAAAGCTATTTGGAATTATTTCATAAAATCAAATCAACAATTCCCAATGTTAGTGTTTCTACAGACATTATTGTAGGTTTTCCTGGAGAAACAGAGGAAGATTTTTTAGAAACGGTGTCTTTAGTAGAGGAGTGTAAATTTGACAATGCCTTTACTTTTATTTACTCACCTCGTGAAAATACCCCTGCTGCCAAACTAGAAGATCATATTTCTGTAGAAGAAAAAGAAAAGCGTTTATATCGTTTAAACGAAATTGTAAATCAGTATTTTTTAGAGAATAATCAGAAGTGGGTTGGAAAGACTGTTTCGGTTTTGGTCGAAGGTAAGAATACCAATGGTAAAGATGGCCTTTATGGATATACGGATACTAACAAATTAATAAACTTTCCAGGTACTGAGTCTTTAACAGGTAAAATCATATCGGTTAAAGTTTGTGAAGCTAAAACTTGGAGTTTAGATGGAGAAGTTTGTGAATAATTCTATACTGGAAAAAGTAAATGACATCATTAGTATGATTCAAAACGTTGATGAATATCGTGACTATATGCTTCTTTATGAAAAAATGAGAAAAAATCAAAAGATAAGTGATCTTGTCCAGAGAGTAAAAACTTTGCAAAAAGAAATTGTGAAAAAAGAATCTTTGCAACAATCAACTGCTGATCTAGAGAAATCTTACCAATTGTTAATGGATCAATTAAATAGAATACCATTATATATAGAATTTGTAGAGAAACAAGAAGAGTTAAATAATGTATATCAAAATTTAAAGAGAGAAATAGATCGTTATTTTTATCAGTTGCTTAATTAGACTAGAAGATGATAAATTTATGATAAAAGTAAGTTTAGCGTAGTAAGAAAAGGTTTCCTTGAAATCATAGAAAGATCGAGATATAATGAGAATAGAAAAATAAGTACATACTATTTTTCTATTCTCTTTATTAAATATATGGTTTTTAAAATAAAAAAATTTAAGTAACATAAAATGAGCTATCTATGGTGAATAGAAAACGACAAATTATCTTCAAAAATTATGATAAGATAGGATAAAAAGATTGCTTATTAAAATAAAGTATTTTAGAATGAAATTATAGTAAAGGGTGTAGTCGATGAAAAAAAAGGGATTTACATTAGCAGAATTATTGGTAGTAATTGTGATATTAGGGATATTGTTAGCATTAGCGATTCCATCTATTTATCGATATTTGGTTAGAGGAACGGAAGAATATTATCATAGTTTGGAAAAAACAGTCATGTTATCCGGAGAAGATTATCTAAATGATTATCGAGCTCTTTTACCAAGAGAAATAAACAATGTCACAGTAGTGGAACTAAAAGAGTTAACAGATAATAAATACATTGAAAATGTAGTAGATAGTAAAGGAAATCCTTGTGATGCTAGAGTAACAGCTAAAAAAATAGGGAATAATGACTATGAATATTATAGTTGCCTAATTTGTAGTGACTATCAAACAGAAGGAGAAGCTTGCC
>CALVOY010000034.1 GCA_944350415.1 uncultured Bacilli bacterium
ACAAATGAAATTTATCAAGAATGGTCTGGAATGAAAGCAAGCGAATATAAAGCATTTAAAGGACTTCGTAAAGAATCTTTAAGAGATAATATGTCCGATATAGAAGTCCTTTTGACAGACCTAGGAGAAACTGCAACAAGAGAACTTGCTAAAAAACATAAGCCTTATGGTTTAGAACAAAACAAAAAAATAGCAAGAATGGGTGGTAATACTGCTAAAGTTGCGAGAGACGACCTTGAAAAGAAACTAGGAGAATCAGTAATAACAAAAAATAACAACTTAAACTATAAATATATTGAATCACAAAATAAAATAGAAAATAAATAAATATACTAAAACAATATATAAGATACTATAAAAATTTAAAACTTTTGTGTGTTATAGTGGATACTCATCGGGACAAGTTTCCCTAGCTCGAGATAACCAACTCTATATCGCAGTCGGAGGTAAAGGGGGCTGACTGCCATTATACAGAAGTCGTTAGCGGCGGATGGAATGGTGGTGGTGGTAACTCCGAAAGATATGCTACTGGTGAAGGAGGTGGAGGCGGTGGAGCAACTCATATCGCACTTAGCCTTAATCTTGGAGAGCTAAAAAACTATGAAAATAATAAAGAAAGTATCTTAATCGTTGCTGGTGGTGGCGGCGGCGCTACTACTTATTGGGACTATCAAAATGGTAATAGATATGATTCTAAAAGTTCCGGTGGTGTTGGTGGCGGAGTAAATGGGGGACCTGGAAAGTTCAGTAAACAATGGGATGAAGGCGGCAACTGGGAGTATGAAACCATGAGTGTTTTTGCCACTCAAAGCTCTGGGCATGCGTTTGGTCAAGGAGATATGTGTAGTGGTGGAGGCTGGTACGGTGGTATTGGATCTCCATATGCAACTTGGAGTGGCGGTGGCGGCTCCGGCTATATTGGAGGAGTCACCAATGGTTCTATGCAAAGTGGAGTTCTTGTAGGAGACGGTTTTGCTCGAATTACATTAGTTACCGTTGATTAAAACATTAGGAAAATACTTAACATTTTAAGTGTTTTCCTTTTATTTCGTTTTCTTTTATAGTATAATAAAAATGGTTATGGAGGATAAATATGTATAATTATATATTGGGAAATATTACAGATATAGAAAGCACATATATTGTGTTAGAATCTAGTAGCATTGGCTACCAAATCTTTACACCAAATCCATATTCTTTTGATATCGGAACCACTTATAAAGTTTATGTTTATCAAGTAATTAGAGAAGATGAAAATAGCTTATACGGATTTAAAACCAAAGAAGAAAAGGAAATGTTTTTAAAACTAATTAGTGTAAAAGGCCTTGGCCCTAAAATGGCTCTTCCCATCTTAGCAACCGGCTCTATTTCTGGTATTGTGGATGCAATAGAACGAGAAAATATCTTATATTTAAAAAAATTCCCGAAAATAGGAGATAAAGTTGCCAAACAAATAATATTAGATTTAAAAGGCAAGATTTCTATCACAGGAGTTGAAGTAGATCATTCTGTAAATAGTTATGAAGAGCTAATAGAAGTATTAAAAGGACTTGGTTACAAAGAAAAAGAAATCAAGACAGTAGTTGTAAAAGTAGATCAGAATTTAACGATTGAGGAGCAAGTAAAGGAAGCATTAAAACTACTACTAAAATAAATGATATGGAACGAAGCTTAGTAAAAAATTATATTTTATACAAAGTAACATAGATGAATAAGAGAAAAGATAATATAGGATTATTGAATTTAGAAAAGAAACTTAAATAGAAAAAGGAAGTGATAACATGGATGATAGAATGATAACAGGAGAAGAATTAGCAGAAGATGAAAAAATAGAATCCAGTATTCGTCCGCTTAGTATCGATGAGTATATCGGCCAAGAAGATGTGAAACAAAATATTAAAGTGTATATAGAGGCTGCTAAAATGAGGGGAGAAGCACTAGATCATGTTTTACTATATGGTCCGCCAGGCTTAGGAAAAACCACTCTTGCTAATATCATTGCGAATGAACTAGGTGTAAACATCAAAACAGCAAGTGGTCCTAGCATTGAAAAATCTGGAGATCTAGCTGCTATTCTTTCTACACTAGAACCTAAAGATGTATTATTTATCGATGAGATTCATCGTATGCCTTCATATATTGAAGAGATTCTATACCCAGCCATGGAGGATTTTGTTTTAGATATTATGGTTGGTGGAGAGGGCAATAGTAGAAGTATCCGCATTGATTTACCACCTTTTACTTTAGTAGGCGCAACAACGCGTGCTGGAGATTTAACGTCTCCCCTTAGAGATCGATTTGGAATTATTTCTAAAATGCAATATTATACAGTAGAAGAACTTGTAAAAATTGTGAAAAGAACAGCTAGAGTATTCGATGTTCCTATCGATGAAGAAGCTGCCTTAGAATTAGCAAGTAGAAGTCGCGGAACACCTCGTATTGCCAATCGCTTATTGAAAAGAGTTCGTGATTTTGCCTTAGTCGAAGGTAACGGTATCATCAATTTAGAAATTACGAAAAAGGCTTTAGAGCGTTTAAAAATTGATGAAAAAGGACTAGATGATACAGATCATCAGTTGTTATTAGCTATTATTAAAAAATTTAATGGTGGACCAGTTGGAATTGAGTCCGTTGCTTCTTCTATAGGAGAAGAAGTTACCACAATTGAAGATGTATATGAGCCATATTTATTACAACAAGGCTTTCTAAAACGAACACCAAGAGGAAGAGTTGCAACATCATTGGCATATGAGCATTTAAAAATAGAATATCAAAATGATTTGTTTGGATAAAAAGAAGAAGAGGGATAAAAATGAAAGATAAAATATTTGAAGAAACAAAAGATGCTACAATGGAAGAACTCGTAAAAAAAATCAATGAAGTAATTAGAGAAAAATTTTCTATATTAGATGAAGAAAATGATATCGAAAAGTTTAATACCATTCCTAAATTACTGTTATTAGAGGATAAGAAAAAGCAAAAATTGCTATCATTTGTAGAATTTGTAGATTCTTTATTAATTCCATTAGAAGAAAAAGCAATGTATATAATTTCTCTTTCAGGATTAATAGAATTTACTAATATTGCTTTAGAAGATTATGATGATGCCAGTCTATTTACTATGGCCGATTATTATCAGAATAGTAGTATCGATGATATTAAAAATACTTTAGCCATTATAAGGAATAAAGAGTTATTATTGGCAGTTAGAAAAAAAACATTAGATTTAGAGGTTAGAAAGAAAATATTACAGAGCATCGTAAATCGTGTAAAAACAGATCAAATCAATATAAATGATAAAGGTAGTTTGGCTACATATATTGAAAGAATAATTGCTGAGATAAACGAAAAGGATTATTATGATTTAATGAAATAGGAAGTAGGGATACATATGCAACTAGAGGACTTTAATTATGATTTGCCAGAAGAACTAATTGCTCAAACACCACTTAAAACAAGAGATGCTTCTAGGCTAATGGTATTAGACAAAAATACTGGTGAGATAGAACATAAACATTTTACAGATATCTTAGATTATATGAATAAAGGAGATACTTTGGTATTAAATGATACAAAAGTTTTACCAGCTCGTTTAATCGGTGTAAAAGAGGATACAGGTGCTGTGATTGAAGTATTATTACTCAAAGATATGCAAAATAATGTTTGGGAATGTCTCACAAGGCCGGCAAAAAGAGTACATATAGGTACCATTATTTCTTTTGGAAATGGTGAATTAAAAGCAAAGTGTATTTTTGAAGGAGAAGAAGGAATCCGAAAATATGAATTAATCTATGAAGGAATCTTATTAGAAATATTAGAAAAATTAGGCACTATGCCACTTCCTCCTTATATTCATGAAAAATTAGAGGACCAAGATCGCTATAATACTGTTTACGCTAAAAATATTGGAAGTGCTGCCGCTCCAACAGCAGGGCTTCATTTTACCAAAGAACTGTTAAATAAAATCGAGGCAAAAGGAATTCATATTACCTATGTAACTCTACATGTTGGACTTGGTACTTTCAGACCAGTTCAAGAAGAGAATATTCTAGACCATAAAATGCATACGGAATATTATGAGATGAGTAAAGAAGCAGCCGATATCTTAACAAGGACTAAAGAAGAAGGTAAAAAAATTATTGCGGTTGGAACAACTAGTGTTAGAACTCTTGAAACCATTATGAAAAAATATGGAGAATTCAGGGAATGTTATGGTACTACGGATATTTTCATTTATCCAGGCTATCAATTTCAAGGAATTGATTATTTAATTACCAATTTTCACTTACCAAAATCTACTCTGATTATGTTAGTCAGTGCGTTAGCTGGTAGAGAAAATATTTTAAATGCTTATAAAGAAGCTGTCAAAGAAAAGTATCGTTTCTTCTCTTTTGGAGATAGCATGTTAATTAAGTTTTAAAGGGGAATACAAAATGAGTGATTTATGGAATAATACTTGTGTTTTAATTACCAGTGATGGGAAAATAGTTTTATCGAACTCACAATTAAAGGGACATAATATGGCAATTAGTGATTGTGCTAAGAAAGTAGGATTGACTCTTCCTATAGAGCAGTCTATGGTTTCCATGCTGGAAATATTAGCTAATGATAATCATGTTATATTATTAAATTGTGGTAGAGCATTGAATGAAAACGAAGAAGAAAAAAGAACAGGTTATTTAGCTTTGCCTAATTTTTTAACCGTTAATCAAATGCCAGTAATAGAAAATTTAAAATTATTACTAGAAGAGGAGTATTTGGCGATAACAGTATGGCAAATAGAAAACCAAAAACTAAAAACTAGAAGTATGGGTAATGTTAATTTTGCCACCATATTAATTCAAGAGATGATAGATAAAGCCAATAATCAAAATTTAAAGAATATTCAGAAATAGAAATGAGTAGATAATATGAAGATAAAATATAATTTATTACATGAGGAAAAAAATACCAAAGCAAGACTTGGTACAATTGAAACCAATTATGGGGTAGTAGAGACCCCTATGTTTATGCCAGTAGGGACTAGGGCTACGGTAAAAATGTTAACACCAGAAGAATTATATGATGTCCATTCTGGTGTGATTTTGGCGAATACTTATCACTTGTGGCTAAGGCCAGGAGAAGATCTAGTAGAAAAAGCAGGCGGCCTTCATAAGTTTATGAATTATCATGGACCTATCTTAACAGATAGTGGAGGTTTTCAAGTATTCTCTTTAGCCAATCCTAAAGATATTACCGAAGAAGGAGTCCATTTTAAAAGTCATATTGATGGTTCTAAGTTGTTTTTAACACCAGAAAAAAGTATTCAAATTCAAAACAAACTGGATAGTGATATTGCGATGAGCTTCGATGAATGTCCACCGGCTAGTGCTACTTATGAGTATATGAAAAATAGTATTGAACGCACATTAAGATGGGCAGCAAGAGGAAAAAAAGTGCATGCGAATCCTCGTCAATCTTTGTTTGGAATTGTTCAAGGAGGAGCATACGAGGATTTACGAAAATTTTCAGCAACAGAAACGGTTAAATTAGATTTTGACGGCTATAGCATTGGTGGAGTAGCTAACGATAATGAATCCAAAGAGGATATGTATAAAGCTATTGACTATTCTATTCCATATTTACCTAAGGATAAACCAAGATACCTTATGGGTGTTGGGGAGCCATCGGATATTGTAGAAGGAGTAATTCGTGGAATTGATATGTTTGACTGTGTACTCCCTACCAGAATTGCCCGTCATGGTAATGCTTTTACGAAACATGGAAAAATAAATATCAAGAATGCCAAATATAAAGAAGATTTTACCCCTATTGAAAAAGATTGTGACTGCTATGCATGTAGAAATTATACCAAGGCATATATCAGACACTTAGTAAATGTTGATGAATCTTTAGGAGGAAGACTATTATCCATCCATAATATTCGCTTTTTAATTCGTCTAACGGAAGAATTAAGAGAAGCCATTAAAGAAGATAGATTACTAGAATATCGAGAAGAATTCTATAAGAATTACCACGAATAAAGAGAAGCCTAATCAGACTTCTTTTTATTAATTCCTATCATACTTCCTAGTGTAGAAGATGCCAATAAAATGAAATAGTAAATTAAAGTTTTGATATGGATCCCTTGATCAAAAGCTAAATAGCTAACGATAAAGAATAAAACAATAATTTCTAACCCAACTTTTAATCCTTCTAACCATCCTTTTTGATTAGCTTGACTTCCAATATAAATTCCTCCAATTAGCATAGAGATTGCTATAATAAATAGTTTGAAATAATTAATAACGCCATTTCCTACAACATTAAAATAATACAAAATAGATAGAATTGCGTTTAAAACGAACATGGGAATCAAAATATAAAGTAAAACTTTGAAATATTTTATTATGTTCATGTTATCACCTAATAAAATCTATGTAAATGCATATTTTTTTATGTCAGAAACCATAATATATTTAGGTGATAGTATGGATTATGTCATTGTATTAGAAAGAACGATTCTTTTTTATATTATAATAACGTTACTATATCGCTTTATGGGAAAAAGAGAAATAGGTCAATTAGGAATTGTAGATCTAATTGTTTCTATTTTAATTGCTGAGCTTGCTGCCATTTCTATTGATAATAGGGAAGAAAGTATCTTCTTATCCATTATTCCCATTGTGGTTTTAGTACTGATTCAAATTGGTATGAGTTATCTCTCTTTAAAATATGCAAAAGTAAGAGATGCTTTCGATGGGACACCTTCTGTTATGATTAATAGAGGGGTAGTAAATTTTAAAGAAATGGTTAGGCAGCGTTATAATTTAGATGATTTATTAACACAACTTAGAGAACAACATATTAGAACGATTGAAGAAGTAGATTATGCAGTATTAGAATCTAGTGGCAAACTAAGTGTCTTTAAAAAAGAAGGAAGTCAGTTTGGCGATTATCCCCTTCCTTTAATTCTCGATGGAGTTATTCAACCAGAGACATTAACTCAGATTAAGAAAAGCGAAAAATGGTTAAATAAAACCTTAAAAGAAGAGCAAGTATCGTTAGATAATATTTTTTATGCATTTTATAAAGATAAAGGGTTATATTTAATAAAAAAAAGTGATTTAGATAAATGAAAAAAGAAACTAGACTCCAGTTTCTTTTTTTGATGGCTCCAAATAGATGAGAGTAAATTTGGAAACCATTTATGAAAATTTCTTTTCATGATATAAATATAAAAGATAAATGTGAAATTTGTGTGTAATTTTAAAAAAATTAGGAAATATCTTTGATTTTAAAATAGAAAGTGGTACCTTTATTTTTTTTAGAATGAACTCCATATTCAAAATGGTACAGCTCTAAGATTTGTTTCACAATCGCAAGACCAAGCCCTGTACCAATTGTATTTCTCTGATGGTTCTTTTGGGATTTATAGTATTTATCCCAAATAGAGTGAATCTCTTTTGGATCGATTCCTTTTCCGGTATCGGTAATTTCTACCATTACGCCATCCTTTTTTTGGATATGAATATAGATTTTTTTATCTTCTCCAGTATAATTAATAGCATTATTGATTAAATTATAAATTTATTCTTCTAGTTTCTGCTTATCTGCGGTGATCATAAGCTGCTGCGTAGTATTAATAATAAACTGTTATTCCAGAGTAGTAGAAAAATCTCATATCGTTGGATAATCGTGTTCATCA
>CALVOY010000035.1 GCA_944350415.1 uncultured Bacilli bacterium
ATTTGTATTCGGATCTATATATTCATTAGAAAATATTCCTAATGAATAGGCTAACCATCTTAAACTGATAAATGTATCCCTCACTTCAGGATTTTGACTAATTTTTTGAAATTGTTCTGGTGTTATAGACTTTAGTCTTTTCGATAGTGATATTAAAGATGCCTTAACATCATCCGCCATTTTAGTTTTATCTATATTATCTTCTATAACATCCTTTGGTAATAAAATATGTCTTGTATTTAATGCTGGTACACTATCCTTACCTGTAAATGCTCTCAATATTTCAACATATCTTTCTTCTAATTTGGTATGTATTGTTTTTAAAACCATTGGAAGATTTGGATCTTGTAAAAATTCCCAGCCCTTTTTAATTCTATAAATTGAAGAATATTCTATTCCTTGATCACCACATACCAAATCTACCGGCTCTAAATAATCTCTCAATTCATCACAATCTAATGTCTCTCGAATTAATAATTGATTATATTCAAACATTGGTTCAATAACTGACATATAGTAATATGGAGATACTTTAGTTTTATCTATTTCAGATATTCTGTCTATTGAACTCTCTTTCCATGAATTAAGATGTAAATGAAAAGGTTTTTTTGACATACCACTAGTTCTGTCCGTAGTAAATTCATCATAATTAAATACTAAGTATGGGTACCCATTATTTAATCCAAATCCTTGAATAGTACTTCTATTAGTTAAAAATTCAATATAATTATAACCCATTTGAAAAATATATCTAACTGCATCATCTGATAAAGATGTTATTGGACTTTTACAAGTTGAATCCGTAGATTGTAACATCATTTCATAATCTGAATGTGGTTTAAACTTTGGTGCCAATGTTATATAATCCGTACCACCTGGTGTTACTATCTTCTGTTCACTAATAATTCCACTAAAAGGAATTTTTTCACATTTATTCTTTTGATAAAATGGTGTTTGAAACATTTCTCTTGCAATTCCTGGGACTTTCAAATGATATGCTTTATAATTTTTATCCATATTATTACTCCTCTCAAGTTGTAATTGGTCTACATTGAATTAAATATAAATTATCATTTCTACAAGCCCATTCAATGTCAACATTACAACCATAATATTCTTCTAATTCTTTACCCACATTACATAACTCTACAATTTTTTCTTCTGGTATATTATCATTATTTCCTTGACTTGTAATATTAAAAGTTTTCTTATTAATAGAATATCTATCTGGAATTACTCTGTTATCTACTAATTTTGAAGCAACTCCTTTGCAGCATTCTACAATCATGCAATCACTATTGTTATTAACAGGATCTTTTGTAAATACAATTCCTGCATAGTCAGCATTAACCATTTTTTGAATAATAATTCCTCCAAATAAATTCTCTGAATTTTCATCTTGATAACTTTCTAGCCCTATACCTAATAATGACTTCCAACATTTCCTTATACTATTAATTGTAAATTCCATTGATCCACAAAATAATTCAGTAACATATTGTCCTGCAAAAGATTTATTTTTTCCATCTTCATTAGAAGAACTGCTTCTAACTGCATATGTATTTTTATCAAAATCTAATATATCTTTAAAAATTGATTCTGGTATTTTCACACTATCTATTAATTCAAAAATTTTATCTTTATATTTTTCCAAATTATTTGAATATTTAATATAATCATTTAATTTATTTTCTTCCATCAAAATTTTCCTAAAAAATTTAGTACTTAAAAAATATGCTTCTGGAACATTTAATCCTTTTTGAGTCATTAAAGATAAATTATATGCTTTATTTCCTACCTCTAAAGCATTCACTTTTTGGTCAAATCTATAAATTCCTTCATATAAATTAGTAATTGAATTATCTTTCTTTTGTTCATCTAGTAATTTTACCGTTCCTTTGGTAGCATCAACTTCAATCAAATCACCATTTTTAAGCACTTTTGTAATTCCTTTAAAAGCAATAATACACGGTTTTTTTAATTCTCTACTAATAACTGAAGCATGACTTAGTATTCCCCCTTCTTCAGTTATGATTGCTTTTGATTTCACAATAGCATTCATAAAATCAAAATCAGTACCATAAGTTATTAAAATCTCTCCTTCTTCTAATTTATTGCTTTCTTCAAAGGTTAAACATATTCTAGCTCTTCCAATAACTTTACCAGAAGAAGCACATACTCCTTTCCTCGTTTTTAAAATATTAACATCTTCATCTACTGATTTTACAGAATTATAATACTCTTCTCTTGATTCCATCCCAGACGTCATCTTTGATATGTTAGATATATATATACCTTCTTTTCTTTTATCTATTTCTTCCTTATCTAAAATTTTTCCTAAAATCAATAAATTATAGAAATCATCCATTGTATAATATCTTAAATTTTCTTTTTCTTCAAGTACTTTATTACCAATTTGATTAATTATTTTATTTCTAAACTTTACTGACTTACCCAATAAGGCCTTTTTTCTGTCTCTCATAATTCCTAATTTAGCTGCCAAATCAAATAATTCTATTAATTGCCCATTATTTAACCTTTTATAAACTTCTTCTTTTTGTTTCATTATTTTATTTGGATAACTTTCAATTTCTTCTATTTTTTCTTTTAATT
>CALVOY010000036.1 GCA_944350415.1 uncultured Bacilli bacterium
TTAGTAAATTCAAATATCTATCACAAATTTTTAGTAATATTTTAGTAATTTTTTATACAAAACAATTACAATTTAATTATATTTACTCAAATTTTACAAATAATTAAAAAGCTTAAAATTAAAGGCTTTTTTTGATATTTTACATTATATTATCAATTAGAGTTTTTTCATACCCAAAAGGTCGAGGGTTCGATTTCTCCTCTCGCTACTATTTTTGTGAGTTTACTAGACGATAAGTCTAGTTTTTTCTGTGTAAAAAACTATTGATAAACACTTGTTTCATAATTATGATAGAAAAAAATATAGTAGTAAATGTTTGTTTGCTATGATATAATAGTTCAAACGGGAGGATTGGTTTATTATGAATATTGAAAAATTTAACTTTGAAAAAAGTATAGCTTGGCCAAATGGACTAAGATTTGAGTTAAGATTTGAAGGATTGATTTCTAATCAGAATATTGACAAAGACAAAATTAATCAATTGCTTAATAATTTTGTTAATAGACAAAGGTTTCAAAATGAAATGGTAAGGGATATTACATTTCTTAGAACGATACTAAAAGATTTTGAAGAAAAATTATTAGTCGTTCAATATAGCAATGCCAATATTATAGAAATAGTAAAATATGACGATGGTATTTTATCTTTATTTGAATGTGTTATGTACACTGAAAGTTACAATCAAATACATGTAACCTTTAATCCAGGAACAACAGGATTAAGCTTTGCTTATTCTGATTATGATAAAAATAGTATTCTTGATTATTCAAATATAATAGAGCTTATTCGTTTATTAACAAATGCTAAAGCTGTTCATTTAGATAGAATTTCTAAATCATTGATTGAAATATATAAATTATTTTATCATGAAAATCCTGATTTTAGTCTTCCTAATATAAATGTTAGGATTCAGACCATGATGTCTATTTTAGCACAGTTTGGAATATCATTAGATATTGATTATGGCTTTAATTTATATGGAAAAGTTAAAATGCCTATATCTCTAACTCTTGAACAAATCGTTAATCGATTGTTTCCTTTAGGGGAAATAACGGATGTTGATGATCCAATAAAACTTTCAAGAGAAGCAACTAAGATTATAAAGATCGCCGGTGAATGTGTTAGAGAAGTGATTAACGATGAATATAATAAAGAAGCTGCTTTAATAACAATTAGTAAAGTTATTCATGCTGGAAGATATAATCTTTCTTCTAGTGATGATATTAAAGAGTTATGTGAATTTACAGATCGTACTCAAAACGAAGTAGAATCAAGTATACGATTAGTTAGGCGTATTGAGAATAAACTGAATCAGCCAAATCAATAAGAGTATATTTCTAGTATTATTATTTACTTCTCTAGTGGTTTATCGTATAGTGATTTGAACATTAATAGAATGTTTGAAGAGTTTTATGCTGCCGACATTTCTCGTGTAAAAGGACCTGTAGGATTAGACTTGTCTAATATTAAAGAATTTGTAAAGCAATTACATCAAACAATAAAATCAAAAATATGATAATTGAAATCAGTATTATCAATATTTTTTCATATGTAAACTTATAATTCATTCCAACATAATAAAGCAATATTTTCAATTATAGTTTATAGAGTATTTTATAAATGAGGTGATTATTTTGAGAAAATATATGCAAGCGATAGGAATATGGTTATTAATTATACCGTTAGCCATTTTAAATGGTGGTCTAAGAGAAACAGTGCTAATTAAACTTGGTTCTCTTGCTTTACCTTTAAGTGGAATTATTTTAAGTGTTTCTATATTTGTAGTAGCATATTTATTAATACCTAAAATTAAAAATTGTGAATTAAAAGATTATATTATATTTGGAGTTATTTGGTTTGCTTTAACAAATTTATTTGATTTATCTATGTATATTAGTGAAGGTGGAGGATTTCACGATTTATTAAATTCTTATAATTTTTTAGAAGGTAATTTATGGATTTTAGTTGTAATTACGACTTTTTTATCTCCAATAATAGTATTTAAAATGAAAAATAATAAACAAATTAAAAAAAATAACTACTAATATTCTTAAAAATATCGAAACGATATTATTAGTAATAAAAATGGTAGAAGTAAATAAATCATAGGTTACTGTACTGATTGGAATAAAAACTAGAAATGAATTGTTTAGCAAACGCACTATGGAGGAGTTTAATGAAATTAATTATTAAAGATTTAAAGAAAAAGTTTGATCAGAAAGAAGTTTTAAATGGAATTTATTTCGAATTTGAAAAAGGGAAAATCTACGGGTTATTAGGAAGAAATGGGGCAGGAAAAACAACTCTGTTTAATTGTATTAATGAGGATTTATCTGTAGATGAAGGAGAGATTTTCATTCAAGAAGGAAAAACTGATGAAAGTAGAAAATTAGAAGCAGAAGATATTGGTTATGTATTATCTATTCCTAATGTTCCGGAGTTTTTAACAGCGAGAGAATTTTTGAAATTTTTTATAGAAATTAATGAAGATAGAATCCATAATCCAAAAACCATTGATGAATATTTTGAGTTTATGAAAATCGAAATCGAAGATAGAGATAAGCTTTTAAAAGATTACTCTCATGGAATGAAAAATAAGATGCAAATGCTAGTAAATATCATTGCTAGTCCTAATATTCTATTGCTAGATGAACCGCTTACATCTTTTGATGTGGTAGTGGCAGAAGAGATGAAACAAATGCTAAAAACTATTAAGAACGATCATATTATTATTTTTTCTACTCATATTATGGAGCTTGCTTTAGATTTATGTGATGAAATTGTTATTTTAAATAAAGGTGTATTGAAAAAAATGAATAAAAGCAACTTGAATCATAATCAATTTAAAAAGAAAATCATAGAAGCATTGAAGGAGGAGTAGGAAATGATTCATACATTGATTACTTCTTTTCGGTTAAAAAACACCTATCGAGTAAATAGTATTATATATTCTATCAAAGGATTACCTATTATTCGCAAAGTACTTTCTAATGATTTGTATAAAAGTAAATTTTTAAAGGTATTAGGGAATATTATTAGCATTATTATAGAAATTTGTAGTATCTTTTTAGGTAAATTTTTATATATTTGGCTGGCAATCAGTTCCATTGCTGTTATCTATCAAACTGATCCTACCAATACCTTTTTACATTTATTTTTCTTTTTAACTTTAGCGGGTGGGATACTTAACACTTACATGTTTAATCCTACTAAAGATAAATATTATGCTATTGTTATTATGAATATGGATGCCAATCAATTTGCAATATCTAATTATAGTTATTCGATGTTAAAAGTCTTTGTTGGTTTTTTGCCATTTACCATAATTTTTGGAACTTTAGCTCAAATTCCATTGTGGATCTGTATTTTGCTACCTTTTTTTGTAGTTATGATAAAGATGACCGTTATTGGCAATATGATTAGAAAATATAAACAAAAGGGTGTTGTAAATAACGAGAATTTACCTACTAAGGTATCTTGGATAATATTAATTCTATTATTAGTTATTGCATATGGTTTTCCTTATGTAGGAATTGTACTTCCTGTAAATATTTTTTTGTTTTTATGTATGATTAGTTTTCTTTTAGGAACAATCAGTTTTATGCAAATATATCATTTTAAAGATTATAAAAAGATGTATAAGTTGCTTTTGACTCCTGAAAATGTATATGCTCTTCAAAATGCAAATAGCACCAAAACAATCAAAGACAATATTGCTAGTAATATAAATTATGATGGAGAGATTACTAGTGACAAAAAAGGTTTTGCATACTTTCATGAATTGTTTATAAAAAGACATAGTAAATTATTGACCAAGTCTGCAAAAAAGCAAACTTTGTTTATTGTGGTTGTATTTAGTATTTTAATTATGATTTCTTATATGATTCCAGAGCTGAGAGAAAAGTTAAATAATATTCCCCTTACTTATTTACCTTATTTTGTTTTTATTATGTATTTATTAAATAGAGGAACTACCATTACGCAGGCAATGTTTATGAATTGCGATCATAGTATGTTAACTTATAGAATTTACCGTACACCAAGGGTTATTTTGGGTGTATTTAAAGAAAGAATTAAGACATTGATAAAAATAAATTTATTGCCATCTTCTGTTTTAGGATTGGGACTTATGCTTCTGTTATATACTACAGGAGGAACTGATAATTTTTGGAATTACTTAATCTTATTTGTTTCAGTGAATGCGATGAGTATTTTCTTTTCTGTTCATTATTTGGTGATGTATTATTTATTACAACCTTATAATGTAAATACAGAAATTAAAAGTAGTACCTATACTATTGTTCAGTCTTTAACCTACTTTGCTTGTTACTATATGATACAGTTACATTTGCCAACAATTTCTTTTGGAATTGCTACTATTATCTTTAGTATTGCATATTCTTTTATATCATTGTTGTTAGTATATCATTTTGCTCCCAAAACATTTAAACTAAGAATATAATTTATAAGGATTCCATTCCATTCTATAGCTAGTTCAAGATCCAAAATATAAGTTTATAAAATATTTGATAAAACAGATCAAAAAATATCATACAAAATATGCAATAATAGGGATGGCTACTGTAGTAGAAAATTATCCTTTATATGCAGAAGCTACTAACGAGAAAGGGCTATCTATCGCAGGATTATATTTTCCTAAAAATGCTTGTTTTTTTGATGAAAATAATACCAAGCTAAATTTGACTTCGTATGAACTTATTCCATATTTTTTAGGTTTATTTGAAACAGTAGAAGAAATAAAAAAGGTTATATTTAATTTAAATATAACGAATATACCTTTTTCTGACAATTTACCATCTGCAGATTTACACTGGATGATTAGTGATGAAAAAGAGTGTATTGTGGTAGAACAGATGAAAGATGGACTTAAAATCTATGATAATCCTATAGGAGTTTTAACCAATAATCCTCCGTTTGATTATCATTTACTTAATATTAGTAATTATAGTAATTTAACTCCATATTATAAGGAAAGTAAATTTTCTAATAAAATAAATTTGCAGCAGTATGGACAAGGTATGGGTGCAATTGGCTTGCCAGGAGATAATTCATCGGCTTCTAGATTTATTAGGGCAGCGTTTCACACTTTAAATTCTATAAGTGAGGATGATGAAGAAAGTTCAGTCACTCAATTCTTTCATATATTAGATTCTGTTTCTATGGTGCGTGGTACTACTATTACAAAAGAATTTCAACATGATATTACTATATATTCTTGTTGTATTAATACAAGCAAAGGAATATATTATTATAAAACATACACCAATAATCAAATTACAGCTATTCAAATGACAGAAGAAGAAAAAAATAAAGCGGAGTTATCTATTTATCCTTTAATGGAGAAGCAACAGATTAAGTATGAAAATTAAATTTTTAATCAAAGAAATAAAAAAGAAGTTGTATGTTTTTTCAACTTCTTTTTTGTTTGTTCCTGATTGGATATTGGCACTGATGTATGATGGCATTTGGATTTTTCCAAGAGTTTTATAAATTGTTTTCTAGTCCGCTTTTTATTAATTTTGCTGCAATTTCGATGGCTTCTTCCATCGGTACTTTTTTTCTATTTTGGCATCATACTCGATACATATTGACGGTAGCAGAATTTAGATATGTCATCATCATTTTGATTTTGAATGAATCAAAGCGCGATACACTTTTAAAATTCTCTTTGGCAATTTCTCGAACTCTCGTGTTGATGTTTTCTCGCAAGTAATTATAGTCGATGCTGTTGTTTAATTTTTCAAATAGAGGACTACTGCTTGTGAAAGTAAAATAATCTTTTACAATTCTTTCTGGGTTTGCAAAATGGTCGTAGTCTTTGGTATATTCTAAAAAGTCTTTTGCCATTTCATCTAGTACTTCGTTTAAGATATCGTCGATGGAATTATAATGAAGATAAAATGTTCTGCGGTTAATCATCGCTCTTTCACATAATTCTTTAATCGTTATTTTTTCGTAATCCATTTCGATAAACATTTTTTTAAATTCGTCTTTTAGGAATCGTTTGGTTCGTTGTACTCTTAAGTCTATATCTGGCAAAGAAATCACTCCTTTCATGCACAAATTTTTATTATCTGTGTATTATTTCTCGTATTTTGAAAATGCGTGGTGTTTTTTATCGATTGATTTTATTATAATTCAAGTGTAAAAATTAAGCAACTCATGTCAATACTATGACAGGATAAAAACATGAGGAAATTATCAAAAAGATATTGACATCTTTTGGTTATAAGAACTTTTAAAATAAAAACTCATAAAATTATTACTATTTTTAATGAAATATTTGTAAAATATCTGTAAAATATTATTAGGTGTTTTATAGATGAAAAAGAGAAAAGAAACAAAATCAGAAATAATCGAAAAATTATTGACA
>CALVOY010000037.1 GCA_944350415.1 uncultured Bacilli bacterium
CCATAGAAAATAAAGAAAGCAACCGTGAGCTTATGGTTGAAGTAAAAGATAAAAATATTTTAGAAACTATTAATGAAATCGAACATATTGAAAAAACATCTGTAGAAGAAATTTCTACTAATTACTATTTTGTTACTATTTTGGTAGATATAGAAAAAAATGTTGATTATGTGGAAACAAAACTAAAAGAGTTAGACTTAAGTCCTTATTTGGTTAGTTATAGTTCCACTTCTGAATTAGAATCGTATAAAACAGTAGAATTTTTTTTGAAAGTTTTTACTATCATATTGATTATCTTGTATGTGATTATCATGTATATCGAAATCAAATTATTACTATTATGGGATAACAAGAATATTATTATGTTAAAAGTGTTGGGCTATCGTAACTATATCATATGTTATATTACGATGATGAAAATCTATTTATTACTTTTATTATCCGGAGGTCTTTCTCTTTGTATTCTTCTTATTATAAATGGAATATTAAGTATAAATGTTAATATCTCGTTTATGCTTTTTCCTATCGTTACTGCTTTTATCATTTCATTTTTGCAAATTCCAATGTTAATAGCAAGAATTAAGAGAAAAAATATCAATCAAATTTATGATGCTTAAAAATAGGAAACAAATGCCTACCTTTTTCATATATATAAAGTAGAATTAGGTTGGTGATAAAATGGCAAAGGAAGATTTTAAACGATTTGTAAGAAGTCATCCGGAGTTAATTAACTATGTCAATAGTGGGCGCATGAGTTGGCAAAAATTTTATGAAATGTATGATATCTATGGGGAGAATAATTCTGTTTGGCTAAAATATCAAGAAACAGGTGATACTAGAAGCACTGCTCAAACCATTACTAAGACAGCTGCTACTGTTGGGGATACTTCTTTAAAAGATCTTTTTAACATGGTAAAGAAAATAGATTTAGAATCCGTTCGTAAAGGGGCGGAAGGATTACAAAAGGCAATTGCTTTGGTACAAGATTTTAGTGGTACCAAAACAGCCACTAATTATCAAGCAAGGCCGCTTTATAAACATTTAGAAGATTAATGGATGTTCAAACACAAATTAAAATTAGAAATAATCCCTATCTTTACCGTTATTTAAGAGATAATTCTAGTTGGTACAAAGCTTTAAATAGAGATCCTAATAGTATTAAACAGATGGAAGCTGAAATGAAGAATGCTTATAAATTAAATTTGACAGATAAAATAGATAACTTAAATCAAAAAATAGAAATGGTAAGAACTTTCATAGATATTTTAAGATAACCGATAGACATCATCGGTTTTTTTCTTTATAATAAAAATGTGATATATATGGAAGAGGTCAATATTAAATTAAAAGAATTGTTGGATACTTTAGATCATGATGAGAGAGTGATTTCAGTTAAACAGTATAAGGAAAAACTGTTACATGATGAAGTTTTTTTGAATAAAATAAGACAACTTCAAACATTAGATATGTATAGTGATGAATATTTAATGCTAAAACAAGAATTATTTCAAAATCCTGATTTTGTGGCATTTAAGCATTACGAAAACGAAATTAATTTATTAATTTTGGTAATAAATCAAAAATTAAAATTATTGACTGATGAAAGAGGTTGTAATCATGAGAATCATTAGTGGAAAATATAAAGGAAAGAAACTAGATGGGTATGATATCAAAGGAACTAGACCTACTCAAGATAGAGTAAAAGAAAGTTTGTTTGCTATGATTCAAAATGACTTGTATGATTCTACTGTTTTGGATTTATTTGCAGGTAGTGGTAATTTGGGTATAGAAGCATTAAGCAATGGAGCAAGCTTATCCTATTTTGTAGACAATAATATAAAATGTATTGAAGTCTTAAAACAAAATTTAAAAGGAATCGATGCGAATACTACCATAATACTAAATCTTGATTATCAAAAAGCATTAAACTATTTTAAAGAACATCAAATAAGCTTTGATATTATTTTTTTAGATCCACCATATCACTTAGATTGTCTGGACTATATTTTAGAAAAAATAATAGAGTATAACTTATTAAATGATGAGGGAATTATAGTCTGTGAATATGAATTTGATTACTTTAAAGAGAACTATGTAGGATTCGTTTTAGAAAAAGAAAGAAAATATGGATATAAAAATATCAGAATTTATAGAAAAGTTAAAAAGGAGAAAATATGAAACAAATTATTGAGGATAGATTAATTGAATACCGTGTTATCAACTTGGATTCAAACACATCAACTTTAGACTATTTAAAGAAAAATAACTTTTCTTTTAACTTGCGACATGTAGATCATAAAACTTTTGAGTCATTACAAGCTAGCAATAAAATAATAGTTGTAGAGCGTAAACCTTTGGTAGGTTACGGAAAATTAAAGGGTACTCATTTTAGACAAAGTGGGGGACTAAAAATATCAGATCCTGATGAAAGGATAAGTGGTTCATTTATCATTGAAGATAAAAGAATCATTTATGAAGCAGGTGAACCTTTTTATCGAGAAAGAGACAGTTTTGTTTATTTCAATGGAGTTAGGTATTATACAGAAATGTCTATGTTAGATATTTTAAAGGAGGAACTAAATCAAGAACGACAATATTTAATTTATATGGGACAGAAATTCGAAAAAGAAAAAATGTGTTATATAGATCAATTTGAAGAAGTAAGCAAAGATGAGTTATTAGAATATGCTATAGATTCTGAAAAAGGGGAATATTCATTAAAGATGAGAAGTTATTATTAATTAGACTTATTTGGTATATATAAATTAGGACTGAACAAGAAACATGGATATAAAAACATCAGAATTTATAGAAAAGAGAAACGATAATAAGCAAAGGCTAAGAACTAGGAAAGGAATTACTATGAAAATATATTTGGTTAGACATGGGGAAACAGATGCTAATAAAAATCATATTATGCAAGGACAATCTCAGAACTTACAGCTAAATGAAAATGGTGTAAGGCAGGCTATAACATTAAAAAACAAATTAAAAGATGTTAAATTCGATATATGTTTTACTTCTCCAATGATTAGAGCTTGGTCTACAGCTATGATTTTAGTAGGAGATAGAGTAGAAATAAAAGAAGATAAAAGATTAATCGAAAGGTATTTGGGTAATTTAGAAGAGAAAGATAGAGCTCTTTATGATGCGTCAAAATATTGGAATTACTATCTAAATTCTAATGACCAAGAGGTAGAACCTATCCAAGATATTTTTAAAAGATGTCATAGTTTTATAGAGGATATAAGAAAGAACTATGCCAATAATGCTGTCATATTAATTGTCTCTCATGGAGCTGTTACAAGATGCTTACATCATATTTTAAAAAATAGTAATTTAGATAACAATTTACTTGATTTTAAGATTGAAAACTGTTATTGTAAGGAATATGAACTAAAGAAAGGAAAATCAAAAAAGCAAATATAACCATAAATCCACAATATATTAAGAAAAATTAAGCTGCTAATGATTAGCTTTTTTTCTTTGTCGTAAAATGTTTTAAAATTTTAGCAATCTTTATTGACTTTTGCTAATAATATGAATATAATGGTATTAGCACTTGAAAATTAGTAGTGCTAATAGGAGGTAAGTGATGCTAACAGAAAGACAAAGTCAGATTTTAAAGTTAATCATCACAGAATATATCCAATCAGCTCGTCCAGTAGGTTCTAATTTGATTTGCAAAGAATTAAACTGTTCTAGTGCAACCGTTAGAAATGAAATGGCTAGCTTAGAAGAATTAGGACTCCTAGAAAAAACGCATACATCATCTGGTAGAGTTCCTAGTGAAAAAGGATATCGATATTATGTGGACCATTTAATGAAACCGAAAGAATTAAATGGGGAGGATATGTTAAAACTTCAAATCATTTTTAATAACCATCAGCTTGAATTAACCGATTGTTTGAGTGAAAGCTTAAAATTAATTTCAGATATGACTAACTATACATCAATTGTTTTAGGTGGAGCTTCTCATGATAACAAATTAAAAGAAATCAATGTTATTCCCATTGATACAGATAATTTGATTGTAATTGTAGTTACAGATACAGGTCATGTTGAAAATAAGAAAGTAACATTAAAAAATGTATCATTGGAAGAAATTAAGAAAACGGTAAACTTAATTAATGACTTGATCGTTGGTACACCAATCGATGAAGTTAGTAGTAAACTAGAATTTGAAATTAAACCAATTATTGGTAGGTATGTAAAGGAACATGAGATGGTTTATAATACGTTCTATCAAGTATTTAAAGATTTTTCTAGTAAGAATATTAATGTTGTAGGTAAAAATAATATTTTGAAGCAACCTGAATTTAATAACATTGAAAAAATTCGAGATATTTTTGGAAAATTGGATAACAATGAGGAAATGATTAATAACATAACGGAAGAAAATAACGATATCAAGATTTATATAGGAAAAGAAAATAAACTGGATGAAGAGGTAACTGTTATTAAAACGAAATACCATACAAAAGATCAAGAAGGGACTATTGCGATTGTTGGTCCTAAAAGGATGGATTATGATAGAGTAGTAACACTTCTAGAGTTTATTAAAGAAAACATCGAAAAATAGGAGGATAAGATGACCCAAGAAGAAAAAGAAAAAACATGTAATTGCGATAATAATTGCGAATGCAATCATGAAAAAAAAGAGAAAAAGAAAAAGCAAAAAGATAATCAGGCTTTAGAAGAAGCAAATAAAACTATTATGGAACTTCAGACTAAACTTATGTATACTCAAGCAGATGCTATTAATTATCGTAAAAGAAAAGATGAGGAAACGGCTAATTTGTTAAAATATGCCAATCAAGACTTACTATTAGATTTAGTAGCTATGATTGAAAATTTAGATCGAGCTGCTAGTACAAAAGCAGAATCAGAGGAAAGTAAAAAAATTCAAACTGGTATTCAAATGGTTAGTAATCAATTTAAAGATATCTTAAAAAAATATGGAGTAATTGAAATTGAAGCTTTAGGATATCCATTTGATCCTGACTATATGGAAGCTATGATGGTAGATACGGATACTACGAAACCAAATGATATGGTATTAGAAGTATTAGTAAAAGGATATAAATACAAAGATAGAGTATTAAAACACTCTGTTGTTAAAGTAAATCAAGTAGAAGAATCTACTACAGAAAATGAAGAAAATACAGATAGAAAAAATGAAAATGAGAAAGGAAATGATTAATTATGAGTAAAATTATAGGTATTGACTTAGGAACAACCAATAGTTGTGTAGCTGTACTAGAAGGTGGTGCTGCTACCGTTATTCCTAATCCAGAAGGAAATAGAACTACTCCATCAGTAGTATCTAGCAAAAAGGGAGAAAGAATTGTAGGTGATGCTGCAAAGCGTCAAGCATTAACCAACAAAGATACTATTTCTTCTATTAAGAGATTGATGGGAACAAGTGAAAAAGTAGAAATGGAAGGTAAGAAATATACACCAGAAGAAGTATCTGCTATGATTTTATCTTACATGAAAGATTATGCTGAAAAATATTTAGGAGAAAAAGTAACCAAAGCAGTTATTACAGTTCCTGCTTACTTTAATGATTCTCAGCGTCAAGCTACTAAAAATGCTGGTAAAATTGCAGGTCTTGAAGTGGAAAGAATTATTAACGAACCAACTGCAGCAGCACTTGCCTTTGGTCTTGATAAACAAGATAAAAATCAAACTATTCTTGTTTACGATTTAGGTGGAGGTACTTTTGATGTATCTATTCTAGAACTTGGAGATGGTATTTTTGAAGTAAAATCTACTGCTGGTAACAATAAACTTGGTGGAGATGACTTTGATAAGTGTTTAATGGATTATATTGTTTCTGAATTTAAGAAAGAAAATGGAATTGATTTGACCAAAGATAAACTTGCAATGCAAAGATTAAAAGAAGTAGCAGAAAAAGCCAAAAAAGACTTGTCTGGTATGACTTCTACTCAAATTTCAGCACCATTTATTTCACAAGGAGAAGATGGACCACTTCATATTGATATGACCATTACTCGTGCTAAATTTGAAGAATTAATTCATGATTTAGTACAGTCTACCTTAGAACCAGTACGTAAAGCATTAAAGGATGCTAAACTTGATAAGAAAGATATCGACAAAGTCATCTTAGTTGGTGGATCTACTCGTATTCCATGTGTTCAAGAATTAGTTGAAAAAGAATTAGGTCAAAAACCTTCACATGAAGTAAATCCAGATGAAGCTGTAGCTATGGGTGCTGCTATTCAAGGTGGAGTATTAACCGGTGAAGTAAATGATATCGTACTTCTTGATGTTACACCACTTTCTCTTGGTATCGAAACTCTAGGTGGAGTTATGACTGTGTTAATTCCAAGAAATACAACGATTCCAACTTCTAAATCTCAAGTGTTCTCTACTGCTGCAGATAATCAACCAGCTGTAGATATCCATGTACTTCAAGGTGAAAGAAGTATGGCTGGCGATAACAAGACTTTAGGACATTTCCAATTGACAGGAATTCCTGCTGCACCACGTGGTGTACCACAAATTGAAGTTAAGTTTGATATTGATGCCAATGGTATCGTTAATGTTACAGCTAAAGATTTAGGAACCAATAAAGAACAATCTATTACCATTACTTCTAGTACAAACTTAAGCGATGAAGAAATTGAAAGAATGAAGAAAGAAGCAGAAGAGCATAAAGCAGAAGATGAAAAGCGTAAAGAGGAAGCTGATACTAGAAATGAAGCTGAGCAACTAGTATTCCAAACTGAAAAATCTTTAAAAGATTTAGGGGATAAAGTATCAGATACTGAAAAGTCAGAAGCTGAAGATTTAATTAAAGAATTAAAAGAAGCTTTAGAGAAAGGCAATATAGATGATATCAAAGAAAAGAAAGATAAACTTCAAGAAAAAGCTATGGCATTAGCTACTAAAGTTTATGAACAAGTACAAAAAGAAGGTCAAGCAAATGCTAATGCAAATGATTCAACTAGTGATTCCTCTTCTAAAGATGACGATGTAAAAGAAGCTGAATACGAAGAAAAATAAATCAAGCATAAAACTAAGTTCTAGTAGTCTAACTAGGACTTAAGTTTTTGTTACTATCATATAAATAAGGAGAAGCCATGAAAAAAGAATTGTTGCGAAGTGAACAAAAGAAAGAAAATACTTGGGATTTAGAAAGTATTTATCCTAGTATGAAAGAATATGAAAAAGAGTATGATATGGTTTATCAATGGATGCAAGAAATTAGTAAGTATCAAAATCATATTCTAGATAGTAGTAAATCTTTATTAGAAACCCTAGAATTGGATCAGAAGACAGAAAGAACGATTGGTAAACTAGCAACCTATACTTATCGCAAGTATGATGAGGATTTGTCTAATGTTCAAAGTCAAGAATTAAAAGGTAAATTTGATAAGTTATATACAGAATATAGTAAGAATGGTTCTTTTATTGTTCCAGAGATATTAAAGAAAGATTTTTCTTTGATTCAAAAATACATAGAAGAAGAACCAAGGTTAAAAGAATATCAGTTGCTGTTAGAGCGTATTTTTAGAAATAAACCACATGTACTTTCTGAGCAAGAGGAAAGAATTTTATCTTCTATGCAAATGATTACATCTGAACCTGAAAAAATAGCTGGAATTATTCGTAACTCTGAATTGCAGTTTGGTACCATTGTCGATGAAAATGGCCAAGAGGTAAAATTGAATAATGAAAATTACACTTTATTTTTAAAAAGTAAAGATCGAAGGGTCAGAAAAGAAGCGTTTGAAACTATGTATCGTTCTTATGCTAATTACAAAGAGACTTTAGCTGAAACCTTACAAGGTCATGTTATGGTATTAGCCAATTCTAGTAAGCTTCGTGGTTTTAAAAATAGTAAAGAAGCTAGTTTATTTCGCAATCGCGTAAATCCTAAAGTTTATGATTTGTTGATTCAGACGGTTCATAAGCGAATGGATGTTGCTTATCAATATTTTAAATTAAAAAAAGAAGTATTAAAGCTAGATGATTTCTGTTTATATGATACTTATGTGAATTTAGAGTCCGGTATTGATAAAACATATACATTTGAGGAAGCTAAAAAAATTGTTTTAGATGTTGTTAGTATATTTGGTAATGATTATCATAAAGTTGCCAGTTCAGCTTTTTCAAATCGTTGGTTTGACATCTATCCTAATAAAGCCAAGAGAGGTGGAGCATATTCTTCAGGTAGTTATGATACTAAGCCTTTTATTCTTTTAAATTTTCAAGGAGGATATCATGATGTATCCACACTAGCTCATGAATTAGGCCATTCGATGCATACTTACTATTCTAATCAGAATAATCCTTATTTATATAGTAATTATAAGATATTTGTGGCTGAAGTAGCTTCCACGGTAAATGAAATGTTGTTAAACTATTATATGTTAGAACATGCTAATACCAAAGAAGAGAAAAAAGCTATTTTAAGTGAAATGATGGATCTATTTAAAAGTACTATTTATCGTCAGACTATGTTCAGTGAGTTTGAAGATTTTATCTTTGATGCCTATGAAAATGGTCGTGTTTTAACGAATGAGATGTTATCTAATAAGTATTATCAATTGAATCAAGAGTACTTTGGTGAGGATGTTATCATCAATGATGAGATTCGTTATGAATGGGAGCGCATTCCTCATTTATATTATGACTTTTATGTATATCAGTATGCAACTGGATTATCTGCTGCATGTTATATCGTTAGTAGAATTAGAAATCAAGAAGAGAATGCAGTAGAAGATTATTTGAATTTCTTAAAAACTGGTGATTCTAAAGATCCAATAGAGGAATTAAAGGTTGCAGGCGTTGATATGTTAGATGAGAAAGTAGTAAATGGAGCAATCGATATGTTCCAAGAATTGATCAATGAATATAGATCCTTGATGTAAGAGGTGATAAATGATGGATAAAAAAGATTATTATGAGGTCCTTGGTGTTAGTAAAAATGCTAGTCAGGATGAGATTAAAAGTGCTTTTCGAAAATTGGCTAAAAAATATCATCCAGATGTAAGCAAAGAAGCAGATACTGAGGCAAAATTCAAGGAAATTCAAGAAGCCTATTCAGTTTTATCTGATGAGACAAAACGTCAACAGTATGATCAATTTGGTCATGCAGCATTTCAAGGCGGCGGTGCTGGAGGTGCTGGTGGTTTTGGTGGCTTTGATTTTTCTGGATTTGATTACGGTGACATTTTTGATAATATTTTTGGTAGCTTTGGTGGTGGCTTCTCAAGCGGCCGTTCTAGTAGTCGTGCCCGTCGTGGAAGCGATTCTTTAATGCAAATGAAGTTATCTTTTGAAGAAGCGGTATTTGGATGTAAAAAAACGATTCGTGTAGATGTAGTCGAACAGTGTAGTGAATGTGATGGTAAAGGTGGTTTTGGTGAGACTACTTGTGATAAATGTCATGGTAGTGGAACCATTACTAGTGAGCAACATACGATATTTGGTAGCTTCTTATCCAAAACGACTTGTACAAAATGTGGTGGTGCAGGTAAAACTTATGATACAACTTGTAATCATTGTCGCGGAAAAGGTAGTGTTAAAACCAATAAAGAAATCGAAGTAAAAGTTCCAGCTGGTGTGGATACAGGAACTAGATTAAAATTGTCTGGTAAGGGGTCTGCTGGCGCTAATGGTGGTCCAAATGGTGATTTATATATCGAATTTAATGTAGCAGAACATGATTTTTTTGTTCGTGATGAAAATGACATCTATATTGAAGCTCCAATCACAATTACGGAAGCAGTGCTTGGATGTAAGAAAGAAATTCCAACTCTATATGGCAATGTTACCCTAACGATACCTGCTGGTAGTGAATCAGGCGAAAAACATCGTATTAAAGGAAAAGGAATTAATAACGAAGCCACAAGAAGAAAAGGGGATATGTATATAGTTTTAAAAATTGTAACTCCTAAAAAGCTTACCAAAGAACAAAAACGATTATTAGAAGAGTTAAATGAAACTAATTTAGCGGATGATAACGATATCAAGAACTTTACTAGATTTGTAAAAGAAAATAGTTAAAATAAGACCAAGATAATCTTTATCTTGGTCTTATTTTATATTGATATTATTAAATTGGCTGTCTCTAAAAACTATGTAGATTAACAAAATCTACATACTTTACTTTATATTTTCATTAAATTTCAACTTTATCAACTGCTTTTGGATAAGGCTCTTTTTGATTGGTACGACCTAAAATATAATCAACACTAGTATGATAGTATTCTGCAAGCTTTATTAATAACTCAAAAGGAATCATTCTTTTACCACTTTCATAATAACTATATGTCACTTGAGAAATATTTAAATAATCAGCTATTTCTTTTTGTAATAAATCATGATCTTCCCGTAAATTTTTTAGTCTTAACATATGATATCACCTCATAAGGTGATTGTATAATAAAGCAAATTGTTTTATTTTTTATAAAACGAATTGTTCTAAAAAAGACAATATTATTTTTGATATTGTCTTTGCTTGGTATCTTTCTCTAAAGTTTCTACCATTTTCTTTTCAATTGCTAAAATACATTCTGCTAAGTTGTTGTTATAAAAATGTTCTTTTATTTTTGCTTTGATTAAATTTTCTTCGTTAAAATCTACTTGATCTGCTAGAAATCTTCGACACATTTCTTCATATTTTGGTTCTGGTTCTTTTCTCTCACGAGTTAAGGCTCGTTCCAATCTGATGCCATCTTCTACTTGAATATAGATTGGAATTACTTTATCTTCTCCATAATAATTTTTTAAAGCTTCATATCCAGCAAGCGTGTTAATCATCATATAGGAATTATTTTCTAAATCAATATTGGTGGCTGCTGTAAAATAAATCCATGTCCCATAGATGGTTTGATAACTTCTCGATTCTATCACCAAATTATTTTGGAGCATATCGTTGTAAACAGAATCACTGACATAATGGTAAGTAACACCTTCTATTTCATGTTCGCGAATTGGTCGAGTAGTATATAAAACAATTGGTTTGATACTAGCTAAGTCAGTTGAAACTATCTTAAAAATGGTATCTTTACCAGAGGAACTCTTTCCCATAAAGCAAAATATTTTTCCCATACTATGCACCACTTTCTTTTAATTTATCTAATTTTTCCTTAATCTGCTTTAGCATCCTTTCGTTGGGTGAAGTATCTTGCGGCTTGAAATATTTTTTTCCAACTAAATTATCCGGAAGATACTGTTGTACTACAAAATGGTTAGGATAATCATGTGGATATTTATAAATAGTAGAGTGAATTTTGATAGTATCAGGGATTTCACTGCATCTACCGGTTTCTACATCACGAATAGCCTCGTCTAAGGCAATATGAGAAGAATTTGACTTAGGAGAAAGAGCCATTTGAACTACAATATCTCCCAAAGGAATTCTAGCTTCTGGAAGACCAACTAATTCACTGGCAGATATCGCAGCCATTACTCTTGGACCAATATCTGGATTGGCTAACCCAATATCTTCATACGCAATCACACTCATTCTGCGATAAATACTATCTAAATCGCCAATCGCAATTAATCTAGCCAAGTAGTGTAGGGCAGCATCTACATCGCTTCCACGAATAGATTTTTGAAAAGCAGAAAGCAAATCATAATGACCGGATTCATCTTTATCTGAAATAATTACCGGTTTACTATTAATAGTTTTTAATAATTCTAAGTTGATTTTTTTATCACTACTAGAATAGTAGGCTAGTTCTAATAAATTATAAGCATATCTTAAATCACTTCCAGCTAAATTGGCGATATATTTTAAAGAATCATCGTCTATCTGAATTCCCTTTAAATCAGGATGTTGGCAAGCTTTTTTTAGTCCTTCTATAATATCATCGTTATCTAAAGGCTTCAATTCAAAAATATGACATCGACTACGAATGGCAGGGTTGATTTTAAAATAAGGATTCGAAGTAGTCATCCCAATTAAAGTAATTAAACCGCTTTCCAGTTGAGGAAGTAATAGATCCTGTTTATCTTTATTCAAACGATGAATTTCATCCATAATTAAAACAATTCCATCATACATCTTCGCTTCTTCTACTACGATATCAAAATCTTTTTTATTATTCATAGTAGCATTTAAAAAGCGATACCTGACATCTAAATCTTTCACAATTGCATTGGCAATCGATGTTTTACCAATACCAGGAGGACCATATAAAATCATAGAAAATAATTTCTTATTTTCGACTAAATTTCGCAATACTTTTCCCTTTTCTAATAAATGTTTTTGCCCGATGACTTCATCAATTGAATTGGGAGCAAGTTTTAAAGCTAATGGTTTTTCCATTCTCATCACCACAAATATATTTTAGCAAAGATTTCTAAAAAATACTATCTTCCTAATCAAAAACTTCCACTATAAAATGGAAGTTTTCAGTTACTTTTTCCTTTTTATTCTCTTATTTTCGAATATCATCAAACCAATCAAACCCAAAGCACTTATGGTAGTAATGATAATTCCCGAAGTGGAGTAGGGAGCAGTAAATTCTAAATGAATACTATGATTTCCTGTCTGAATTGGGAATCCTATGAACATATCATTTACACACTCAATTTCCGTTTCCTTACCATCTACATATAGAGTAAATCCTTGATCATACGGTATGGTAAATAGAAAATAGCCATCTTCTTCTACTTCAATATTTCCATATAAGGAATCTCCCTTGGTTTTAGAAAAATCAATATGAATAGGTGTGATTTCCTTGGCTTGCCTAAAGAATTCGTTAGGAATTTCATATAAAACAATATCAGAGATATCATAAGTTCCTTTAGCAAACTCGATGACTAACTGATCGATTTCATGATTGCTAGAAAGAACATAATCAAAAGTTTCATTTTGGTTATAATATTTCCAAGTACGACAAGTTAGTTTGTTCATAATACCGTTGATAGTTATGGCTGTATCGCCTTCTTTACAACTAGGAATATAATTCATTTTGAACTGAATTATCAGACTGGTATCAGATATTGGTTTTTCTAAATTTAATACTATTTTTCCATTTTTTTGACTTTCTATTTGATAACCATTAGCAGTTTTTTCAAAAGAAATATTTTCTTGGCTTTCTATTGTGGTATTCAAAGTACTTTCTGAATGAGTAAATTCTAAATTTTCATTTTGACTATCTCCAGAAACAATGATGTTATTTTGGTAAGCTTCTAGTTTTTCAATATAGGATAAATCTTGATAGTCTTTGCTACTTAAAATATGACTGCTACTAAATCCAATTGGATAGACATTAGGGTTTTCATATAAAGTTCCATCTTTATATTCTTTGATTGGCTGATAGCCAACTGGTGGTTCTTGGTTGGTTAATAAATAGCGTATTCCCATAAAATTTTGAAAGAAGAGATTATTGGTTTGAGCTAACATGAAATGGTTTCGATAAAGATCATTATTGTTAAAGGTAGAATAAAAGTTTTGTGAATAATTAGGATTGATGGTAGAAGAGTATAGGGTAGTTCTATAATCTAATGTTCCATAAGAAAAATTCATGCCATTCGCCCCACTTAAATCATCTTGATAACGATAAATAGTACCTTTATCTTGATTGATATAATTTAAAACATCATACTGATAGTAAGATTGTTGCTTTTGATATTCTGTTATAGTTACTAGATCATCATTTATATTGTTGCAGTAAAAAGTAATGGCTGCAGCTATTAGAATAGGTGTTAAAATATAAAAATTCTTTTTTTTCTGATAGATCCATAGCAGAAGAAAAGTAACTAACAGTTCTCCATAAAAATAATAGTAGGTAGCATCTTTTTGAATTCCTATCAGTAGCAAAGCACTACCTAAGAGAAGCCATAAGAACCATTTCCAAGATTTTTTTTGGCTAGGTAGATTTTGAATCATACTAGCTATTAAAAATATTCCTAGAGGTAAAAGAGGAATCCATACTTTACCATTCAAATATAGCCCACCATTTAGGATATAATTAAAAATAGGAATAGCGATTAAGATACTAAGTAAGATGGTAATTACCTTATATTCTTTTTTAGAAAATATCATATGATAAACAATAGCAATCCAAAAAATTGCTACTAATCCCATTCCGTAAGTTCCATACATAAGATAATCTAAATTTATATGTGGCTTTAATATAGAAAAATCAAAAGTAATAGCACTATTGCTTCTACCATTAGCAATCACATATATTACTGGAAATAGTAAAAATGCAGATAATAAAATAGATAGTAAAATTCTAGCTAAAAACTGAAACATTGCGATAAAGAAATTTTTTAAAGAGTTCTTTTGCTGCTGTTTTAAATAGTAATATAATGCATAAAGACAGATTGTAAGGAATCCACCTACACTATAATAGTAGCTAGTTAAAATCATGAGAGAAGCACTAATTACTAATAATCCACTTTTCTTCTTTTCAAAATAGCGCCATACTCCAATTAAAGCTAAGATTAAAAATGGCATATAATTGACAAACATGATGTGACGATGACTGTGAAACACATGACTACTCGAAAATAATAGTAGTAAAGAAGAGAAAAAACAAATGGAATTTGAAAGTTGGTTTTTTTTCAAAAAATAATATAATAGCAAGGTAGAGATAATGACAAGTAAAACACTACTAAACATGATATAAACACCCATAGGAATAAAAGGTAATAAATAAGAAATCATAATGATAGGGCTATATAATCCATAATAGGCAAAATAAAATATATTTTGTCCAGCTCCTAAGTGGGTGGCAAAATTAGGAAATAAATCGCCTGTTTGATAAAATAAACTTCTAAAGTAATCAGGAAAAACTATGTGTTGTTTTAACCAATCGACATTAGATCCAAATACAAATTCAAACTTTGTAATTAAAAAAGTCGCTAAAATGCCAAAGAAAATTAATAATAAGCAATGAATTTTTATTTCAGAATTGTTTTGCCAAAAATTTTTAATTTTGTTCATACTGTTTATCACCTAGCTCTATTCTACTACATGTAATTTAAAATAGCAATGAAACTGGTTTTGAGTGTTAATACATGGTATAATATAGTAGATGGTGATATTATGAATGAAGTTTTGGAAAAGCAAAGAGGAAATTCAATCCAAAAAACACAAAAAGACTATATCGATAGTTTGATAGCTGAATTGCATCTTTCTACTAATACTTATTATTCTTATCAACAGGAATTAATGGAGTATCAAAAATTTTTAATAAAGCAAAAAAAAGAGGATGTTTCTCAAATAACCAAAGCAGATATTATGCTTTTTTTAGACCATTTGAAACATAAAAACTTAAGTTCTCAAACCATCGCTCATTATTTAACAACAGTTAAAAATTATCATAAATTTTTACTACAAAATGGTTATACTACTTGCGATATTGCTGAAAGTATAGGACGCCCTAAATTAACTAAAAAGTTACCTAATACCTTAACGGTGGAGGAAGTAAATCAACTGCTAGATATAGAATTAATCACCCCATTTGACTATCGGAATAAATGTATGTTAGAATTGTTATATGGAACAGGCCTTAGAATTAGTGAATTAATTAGTTTAACCATTAATGATATTGATACGATTAATTGTACGATTCGTTGTGTTGGAAAGGGAGATAAGGAAAGAATTGTTCCTATCAATGACTATGTAATTGAGTCATTAAATCAATATTTAAAACAAAGACCTATCTTACTTAAAAATAAGCACACACAAGAACTTTTTTTAAATAGTAGGGGAGGAAGTATCAGTAGAGAAGGCTTTTTTAAAGTTTTAAAAAAACTTTTATTACAAAAGGGATTAAATCCTAATGTTTCTCCTCATACTCTAAGACATAGCTTTGCAACCCATTTATTAGAATACGGGGCTGATTTAAGAATTATTCAGGAAATGCTAGGGCATAGCGATATAGCAACAACTAGAATTTATACCCATATCACAAATCAAAAGATTAAACAAGATTATGATCAATATCATCCGCGAAAAGAGAAAGAGTGATTAAAAATGAAATTTAAAAGAATATTTTTATTAATATTGGATTCTTTAGGAGTAGGGGAAGCACTAGATGCTACCAATTATAATGATAATGGAGCTAATACATTAGGACATATTAAAGAGCAGTACGATTTATTTATTCCTAATTTAAAAAAATTAGGTTTTCTAAATACTATTAATATGGATGAAAATAATAATGTAGAAGCTTATTATACCATTGCTAGACCTACTAATCCTGGGAAAGATACTTTAAATGGTCACTATGAAATTATGGGCGTTAAAAACGATATTCAATTTAAATCCTTTACAGAGACAGGTTTTCCTAGAGAGCTTTTGGATCAAATGGAATATTTAACGGGAAGAAGAGTAATCGGTAATAAAAACAGTAATGGTATTGATATTATTAATGAGTTAGGGGAAAGACAAATGGAGCATGGTTTCTTAATTGTTTATACTTCTAATGGTTCTAATTTACAGATTGCTGCCCATGAGAATGTAATACCAGTTGCAAAATTATATGACTATGCTGAGAAAATTAGACGAATCACTTTAAGAGAAGAATGGAAAATTGGTAGAGTTATCGCGAGACCTTTTACAGGTAAACCAGGAAATTTTAGGTTTACAAACGAGAGACAAGACTATGCATTAAAACCGCCTACTATGAGTGTGATGAATTTTTTAAAGGAAAATAATTATAGTGTGATTTCGATAGGTAAAATTGCTGATATTTTTGATCATGAAGGAATTACTAAAACTATTAAGGCGCGTAATAATAATGAGGCTTTAAATAAATTAAGTGATATTATGACCAAGAACTTTACAGGTCTTTGTGCTATTAATTTAAATGATTTTGATAGTGAATTTGGACATAATAGAGATGTGGAAGGGTATGCAAAAGCGATTGAAGAATTAGATGTGGAAATACCTATGATTTTAAACAAGTTGGAAACAGATGATTTATTAGTGATTACTGCAGATCATGGTTGTGATCCTACATTCAAGGGCTTCGATCATACTAGAGAGAATGTTCCTGTTATCATTTATGGAAGAAATTTAAAAGAACCAAAAAAACTGGATATTTTGGATTCTATGGCGGATATAGGAGCAACTATTGCAGAAAATTTTGAAGTAAATAAACCTTTTATTGGAAAGAGCTTTTTAGAACAGTTAAAATAGAAGAGTAGGAGAGAGTAGAGTTGAAAAGGAAAATTATAGCTTAAATACGCAATCATTGGCTAAATTTATTCTTTTTGAATTCTACACCTTCTACACTTTTATTTTATTAATATAACTATCATAACTACTATGAATTGATTTGTTTTTTTAATGATCGAATTCCTTATATTTATTTTATTATTATAATTCGTTACTATTCATGTATTCTTATACAATTTTTTTGTACTCTTCCCCTACTATATTTTTATATGAAAACTGGAAGAGGGGAAATTGAAATCTTACAATCCTATTTATTTTAAATTAAGAAGATTATCATTAATAATAATATGTCTTATTATCTCAAAACAAATCATAACATAATGAATGTGATAATGAAGTCGATTATTATATAACATATGTTAGTAAATATTATAATGATATAAATAAATATTAGTAATTTAGTATATAAATAATTTTTATAATTTAAATTATATATTTGTATTTAGTATAAATGTTATTCAATAATAGAATATTAATTGATTATATAGATATATTCATCGGAGTATATCATTAAGTAGATATAGATATTGAGTTTATGAATTAATTATTAAATTTTTATAAGTTAACATAATATCAATTATACGAAGTTATTTATCTTTCTTTAATTTGTTTCTTTTACTAGTTAAATATGCAGTAAAAAATAATGTATGTGAACTTGCAACAGATAATAAATTGAATAAATCTCCTTTAAATAACAGATTGATTAAATCTGAATATTCTAAGATATCATTATTTTCAATTATATCAATCAATTCACGCATAAGTTTATCGACTTCGGTTTTTGTTAATGCTTCAACACTTGAAACATCAAAACCATTTATAAATTTTCTATCTCTATCATCATATTGATATTTTTCAGGGTTATCAAGGTGTAGATGATAGCGATACATACCTTTTATACTTTCTAATTTTATAGGTATAGTACCATTTACCAAATTGCATACATTTTCTTTTACATTTTTAGAAGTTGTAGTGTTTGCATATTGACATATAACATGATAATGAGGTTTTTTCTCTTCTCCAGTTGGGTTAGTATCTTTATCATGTAAAGGACTTATTGCGAACGGAAGTCCTGTTTGTTCTAATCTTTCAAACCAGTCATCTGGCATAGATTCGGGATACATTACAAATGCCCAATTTCGACCTTTCAAAATATCATCTCCTTATTTTATAGGTATTTTTGTCACGCGTCACGCGTCACCCTTGGGGGGTGTCGTAGTAACCCCCCTACTCGACTTCGAAAAAATTTTCGTTTTTTTTCGCCAAGGGGCAAGCCCCAGAGCCAGTTTTTGGACTGGCTCTTCCCCGTATTTAATCGCTATGCGATTTTTAAAGCCTACGGCTATTGATAAGAATTAGCCTATGCTGCGCAAGGCTCCCGTGCGGCGCAGCCTGTGGCAATGCGCCACCACTCGCTACGATTTAATTTGCTCAAAAGTATCATAAGATTTAGCAACCTCTAAATTACATTTTGAAATGGTTGTAGTTATCAAAGGTGCTATATACTCATTATCTTCTTGAGACCATTTCATTTGTTCAGCATTATACATAAACTTAATTAAAACACCGATTCCAACTGAAACCATTTTACAATCAATTTGATATCTGCAATATCTCCTTAATGTAATTGGAATTTCGAGCCATTCTTGGGCAGTAGTCATAAAAATAATTTTTCTTTTTCTCATCTGTGATAAGAAATCTAATACATCAGTGTTAATTTTTGAAGTTTTAGTTAATGCAGTAAATATCTCATCATATACAATAATACAGTCATGTTCTTCCCTTAACTTTAAAAGATTATCAAAGCCATTAAAATAAATATAATTAATACCTTTTAAATGGACATTTGAATATATTTTTTTACCTTTATTTTGTTTTAAAAATTCCACTACAGAATAAGTCTTACCACTCCCCTGTTTCCCACAGTAACAATAAACACCAAAAACTCCGCGGTTTGGTTTGAACCCTTTTTTAAAAAATGTCTTAAATTTAATACGAACATTCTTAAAACGATAAATTAAAAATACAAATATGATAATTAAAATAATCCAAAGCATAATTTCTCCTTTACAATTTCAAAGTTTTATACCATTTAATCGCAGCCTTTATGCTACTAAATAAAATTGGTACAGTGAGTTTAAAAGCATAGTAAGTAATTATTAAAGAAATAGCAGTAGATGAAATCCCAGTAAGTGAAATAACCCAACCTATTGAATCCCCTACTACATTTAAGGCAGCTCCAAAAGCTGATAAAGCATTTGATAAATCAGGAAGTGCAGCAGATATAATTGCATCAATTGGTGCAGTTAATACAGAAAC
>CALVOY010000038.1 GCA_944350415.1 uncultured Bacilli bacterium
ATAGAAGATAGAAATGAAATTTTATATAATGCTGGAGGGGTTATCAATCATGAGTTATACTTTGATAATATGAATCGACTTCAAACATTAAATATTCCAGAACCACTCTATAGTGCTTTGGTATCTAAATTCGGTAGTATTGAAAACTTTAAAAGACAGTTTATTAACCTATCTAGTACTTTGCCGGGATCTGGCTATACTTTTTTAACAGTAAAAAAGGATCATGAACTTTATATTTTGAATTTAGCGAATCAAGATAGTCCTTATAGTTTAGGTATGGAGCCAATTTTAGGAATCGATGTATGGGAACATGCTTATTATTTGGATTATGGAAATAATAGAAAGGGTTATGTTGAGAATTTTATGAATTTGATTGATTTTGAAAAAGTTAATCAAAAATATCAAAAAATTTTAAAAGAAAGTGAGTAATTTTCTCTATTTTTTGGTATAGTATATTAGAAAATCAAATTGACAAAATAATAAATAGCTAGTATAAATTTAATGAAGGATGTGATTTTGTGGGAAAGAATTTAGTAATTGTAGAGTCCCCAGCCAAAAGTAAAACCATTGAAAAATATTTAGGAAAAGATTATAAAGTCGTATCTTCTAAAGGTCACATTAGAGATTTAGCGACTACTGGGAAATATGGACTTGGGGTAGATATAGAAAATGATTTTGAACCAAGTTATACTTTTATCAGTGGCAAGAAAAAACTAGTAAATGAATTGAAAAAAGAAGCAAAAGATGCCAATAAAGTATATTTGGCTACTGACCCAGATCGTGAGGGAGAAACAATTAGTTGGCATTTAAAAGAAGCTCTTGGTATTCAAGAGAAGGATTATGATCGTGTCCTTTTCCATGAAATTACCCATGATAAAGTGCTAGAAGCATTTCAAGAACCTAGAAAAATTGACTATGATTTGGTAAAGAGTCAAGAAACCAGAAGAATATTAGATCGGATTATTGGCTTTCGCTTATCCAAGTTAATGCAATCTAAAACTGGTGGTAAAAGTGCTGGCCGTGTACAAAGTGTAGCTTTAAAATTAATCGTAGATAGAGAAAGAGAAATTCAAGCGTTTGTGCCAGAGGAATATTGGACCATTACTTCTATTTTTGAAAACTTTGAAGCAGAGTTATTTGAATATCAGAATAAAAAATTAGAAATTCATAATGAAGAAGAAGCAGATTTGATTTTAAGTAAGCTAACAGATACTTATCAACTAGTAAAAGTAGAAGAAAAATTAAAAAACAAGAAAAGCAAACCGCCATTTATTACTAGTACCTTGCAACAAGAGGCTTCTACCAAATTGGGGTTTCCAGCAAAGAAAACGATGAGTATTGCTCAAAAGTTGTATGAAGGAATTGATTTGGGAAGTGAAACCGTAGGTTTGATTACATATATGAGAACGGATTCTATTCGTTTATCAGATGAATTTATAAAAAGTGGGAAAGATTTCATCCAAAAGAATTATGGTAAAGAATATATAGGATATCAAAAACAAGCCAAAAAGAAGGAAAATGTACAAGATGCCCATGAAGCAATTAGGCCAACTAGTATACTTAGAACTCCAGAATCTGTAAAATCTTATTTATCCAATGATGAATATAAATTGTACCGTATCATTTTTTATCGTGCTCTAGCTTCCATTATGGCAGATGCCAAAGTAAATCAAACAACCGTTGTTTTCAATAATCAAGATTATTTGTTTAAAACAACTGGTCAAGTATTGGTCTTTGACGGGTATTTAAAAATATATGCAGATTATGAGTCTAGTGAAGATAAAGTATTACCAGAATTCAAAGAAAAAGAGTATATTACGGATCAAGTAGAAAAGAAGCAACATTTTACGAATCCACCAGCTCGTTATACAGAAGCAAAATTAATTCAAGAAATGGAAAAATTAGGAATAGGGCGCCCATCTACTTATGCAACAATCATTAGTAATATTCGTGATCGTGGTTATGTAAATGTAGAAGACAAAAAATTTATCCCGACAGATATTGGCTTTGAAGTAACTGATAAACTCCAAGAATTCTTTAGTGATATTATTAATATAGAATATACTGCTAATATGGAGACAGATTTGGATAAAATTGCTTCTCATGATGCGAATAACATTACAGTCTTATCAGAATTTTATCAAAAGTTCGATCCAATTTTACAGAAAGCATTTGGAGAAATGGAAAAAGCCAAACCTCAAGAAACAGGAGAAAGTTGTCCTGAGTGTGGGAATCCTTTAGTCATTCGTAAAGGAAGATATGGTGAGTTTACAGCTTGTAGTAATTATCCAGAGTGTAAGTATATCAAAAAGGAGCCAAAAGAAGTCAAAGAAATTATGCCTTGTCCTATTTGCAAAACAGGAATGATTGTGGAAAAGAAAACAAAAAAAGGAAAAGTTTTCTTTGGATGTAACAACTATCCAAAATGTAAAGTTGCTACTTGGGATATGCCAACTGGGGAAGTATGCCCAGAATGTGGCAGTTTACTAACTGAGAAAAATCATAAAGTAAAATGTAGTAACTTAGAATGTAAGTATGAAAAGTAAGAAAAGTTATTCGAGTAGAAACTTTTCTTTTCTTTTTGTTCGTGGTATTATGTTAATAAGAGGTGGGATATATGGCCAAATACTGTTTTAAAATTTATACAGATACTAGCGAAAAATTATTAAAATTAGAAGATTATGAAAAAGCGACTTTACAAATGTTGGATCGTTTTAGTATAGAAAGTACTAATTATTATGATTTTATTTATAAACTAGCGGATAAGCTTCAACTATCTAATTCCGAAATAAAACGAGTGGTAATTTTCGATACTAGCAAAGAAAGAGAATTTTCCATTATTTCTGGCAATCATTATATAAAAAAATTATTAGATGAACTTTCTTCTAATAAAGCAATCAAAGAGACTACCAGTTATCAAGAAATGAAACAGTATTTGTTTGAACAATTGCATTCCCAAAATTATTCCTACTTTTTGGATAAGATATATACTTACAAGAATCATTTTCGAACTATGTTACATCAATATGCAGTAGGATATCATCAAGGTATTTATAAAGGAGAAGAAGAAAGAAATCTTTTAGAGTTAAAGCGAGCAATTGAAGAAAGACTACAGGATTATAAAAATTTTAGAGGGCTCTCTATCTGTCGCCAAAAAAACGAAAATTGGTTTGCTTATTCAAGAAAAGAAACTAAAAATTCGACAGCAAAAAATATTCAGGTGAAATCTCCCACTATGTTTGCTAACTCTTACTATTTAAGTCATGAGTTTCCAACGCTTCAAGAACGAACTGTTCAGTTTAATTTAGAAAGAGATGAGTATCTAGATCCAAGTGAATATGAAAGCATGTATGGAGAAGATACGGAAGAAGTATCTCAAAGGACTAGATTACAATGAATTTTGTAAAAGAGTTTATTCAATATTTAGAACTAGAAAAAAACGATTCTAAATATACCATTCAAAATTATCAATTAGACTTAGAAGCTTTTTTAAAATATTGTGAGGAAAATCATATTGATTTTTTTAAAATTTCTTATATCCAAGCTCGTGGATATCTAAATTATCTGTATAATGAAAAATCAGCAAAAGCTTCTTCCATTAGTAGAAAAATCTCTTGTCTTCGTAGTTTCTATCGCTTTCTTGCCAATCATAATATCGAAAACTATTCTTTTCATTTGCTAAAGCTCCCTAAAAAAGGAAAAAGATTACCCAAATACTTAGAATACAATGAAATTGAGGAAATATTTGAAATTCCAGATTTAACTTCTCCCTTAGGACAACGCAATGCTTTAATACTAGAGATGCTTTATGCAACCGGAATGAGAGTAGGGGAATTGGTTAGTATTCGAGTAGCAGATATTAATCATAGCCAGAGAACGATTAAAATTTTAGGAAAAGGAAATAAGGAACGCATGGTTTACTATAACCCCATCACAGAGAAACGATTAAAACTCTATTTGGAGAATGGTCGTAGTCACTTGAATCAAAAAAATAGTGAATATCTGTTCTTAAATTCATTAGGGGGTCCTCTAACCACTAGAGGAGTAGAATTTGTTTTAAATGAAATTATGAAAAAAACAGCTTTAACGAAACATGTAACGCCTCACATGCTTAGACATAGTTTTGCAACCCACATGCTAAATGAAGGATGTGATCTATTAAGCGTTCAGGAATTACTAGGACATGAGTCTTTATCGGCAACGAATATTTATACTCATGTTACCAACGATCGAATCAAAGATGTCTATTTAAAAGCACATCCAAGAGCAAGAAAATAAAAAAGTCATATGCAACAGAAATAGAAATAAAATAAAAAGTAGGATCATTAAGAACCAAAATAAAATGATTGTCAAGTAGTAGCAAAATTACGGATTTAAATTGTTTTGATGGTTCTTTTTTGTTATACTTTAGTTACAGGTAAAATGAAAGGGATGATGATATGAAATACGTTTACTTGTTTAGTGAAGGAAATAAAGATATGAGAGAACTCCTTGGTGGTAAAGGTGCTAACTTAGCCGAAATGACTAGTATTGGACTACCTGTTCCTAGAGGGTTTACAGTCACAACAGAAGCGTGTACTAGATACTATGAGGATGGCAAGAAGATTGCCGATGAAATTGTTACGGAAATTTATGAAAAAGTGGCAGAACTGGAAAATGTAACAGGTAAGAAATTAGGGGATAGTCAAAATCCACTATTAGTATCGGTAAGAAGTGGGGCACGCGCTAGTATGCCGGGAATGATGGATACGGTTTTAAACTTAGGACTAAATGACGAAGTGGCAAAAGGCTTTGCTGATGTAACCGGAAATCCTAGATTTGTTTACGATTCTTATCGCCGTTTTATTCAAATGTTTGCAGATGTAGTGATGGGTTTTCCAAAAAGCTCTTTTGAAAGATTATTTGATAAGATTAAGGAAGATAAAAAAATAGAATTTGATACCGAACTTTCTGCAGAAGATTTAAGGGAAGTAGTGGACATTTATAAACAAGAATATTTAAAACATGCGGGAGTTCCTTTTCCCCAAGACCCTAAGGAACAACTATTAGAAGCAATTAAAGCTGTATTTAGAAGTTGGAATAATGACCGTGCCATTACTTATAGAAGATTAAACGATATTCCATCTTCTTGGGGAACTGCAGTGAATGTTCAAGAAATGGTTTATGGAAACCGTGGAGATACCTCTGGAACTGGTGTTGCTTTTACTAGAAATCCAGCAACTGGTGAAAAGAAATTATTCGGAGAATACTTAATGAATGCGCAAGGAGAAGATGTTGTGGCTGGAATTAGAACACCAAATTCTATTGATACTTTAAAAGAAACTATGCCAGAATGTTATGAAGAATTCGTTCGTATTTGCCATATCCTAGAAGAGCATTATCGTGATATGCAAGATATGGAATTTACGATTGAAGATGGAAAATTATTTATGTTGCAAACTAGAAATGGCAAAAGAACAGCAGCTGCGGCACTTAAGATTGCGGTAGATTTAGTAAACGAAGGCATGCTTACCAAAGAAGAAGCCATTCTAAAAGTAGAACCAAAACAATTAGATCAATTATTACATCCCAATTTTGACCAAACGAGTTTAAAGGCAGCTACTGTTATTGCCAAAGGTTTAGCGGCATCTCCTGGAGCAGCAACCGGAAAAATATATTTTACAGCAGAAGATGTTGTGAAAGCGCATGAAAATGGTGAAAAAGATCTTTTATTAGTAAGATTAGAAACTTCCCCTGAAGACATTGAAGGAATGAATCTTGCGCACGGTATTTTAACCATTCGTGGAGGAATGACTTCTCATGCCGCAGTGGTTGCGCGTGGAATGGGAACTTGTTGTGTATCTGGCTGTGGAGAGCTTAGAATTGATGAGGAAAAGAAAACAGTAATCACGAAAGATGGCAAAGAATATCATGAGGGTGATTGGATGAGCTTAGATGGCTCGACCGGAAATGTATATGGAGAACAAATCAAAACAGTAGATCCAGAAATTGTTGGAGATTTCGAAACATTTATGGGATGGGC